>NZ_SGTY01000007.1:0-191381 GCF_005435095.1 Halorubrum sp. CGM5_25_10-8B
CGCCGGTTCGAACCGGCGGGGTGGCCGGACCAATCGCACCGGATGATCACCGCTGGCTTCCGCGTCAGGAACTTTTCGTTCCGGTCGATTCCGAGCGTGTGCTATCGGTTGGCTGGAATCACCACGATCTCGCGACCGCATTGGATGAGGCCGGTGTCTGCGAGTTTCTCGAGCGAGTAGCGGGGTTACTCGCCTCGGCACTCGACCGTATTAGCTCCCAGACCCGTGACCCGACAACCGAGATCGCCTCAGAAATTCGCCTCGGTGCGTTTCAACAAGCGATTGAGGACGCCGCCGATGGCGTCGCCATCCTCGACGACGAGGCGTACGTCTATATCGACCAGACGCACGTCGATATGTACGGGTTCGACAGCAAACAGGAGTTGCTCGGTCGAAGTTGGCGAGAGCTATACGCTGCGGATGAAGCGGCACGGATCGAGAAGGAAGCTTTCGACGCGCTCGAACGCGATGGTCACTGGCAGGGGCGAGTAACCGGAAGTCGGCCCGAAGGAACAACGTTCCCGGCGGAGCTGTCCCTGACGATGGTCGCCCCGTCTCGAATGGTCTGTACGGTACGTGACGTGACCGACCGTGAAGCGCGGGAACACGAGCTCTCAGTAAAAGAGCGGGCGCTGGACGAAGCAGGGACCAGCATCCAGATTACGGATCCGACCCAACCGGGGAACCCGTTGGTGTACGTCAACGAAGAGTTTGTACAGCTAACCGGATACGAGCGGTCAGAGGCTCTCGGCCGAAACCCGAGATTCCTCCAGGGCCCCGGATCAGATTCGGAGACGACAAAGCGAATCCGTACGGCGATCGAAACCGAGCGACCGATAACAACTAAGCTGAGAAACTACACCGCGGAGGGTGAACCGTACTGGGTGAAGCTCTCCGTGACGCCGGTTCGAGACGGAAACGGAATCGTGACAAACTACATCGGGGTTCAACACGATATTACCGAGCAACGACGGCGGATCAGAGAGCTCAGAAACCAGACTGAGCGGCTAGAACTTGTTCTCAGCGGGACGGAGACGGGCATCGGTGAGTGGGACTTCAGTACCAACACAGTCACATTGGACGCCACTTTACGAGAGGCGGTCGGAGCGAGCCCGACAACAATAGACGAGTGGCAAGCAATAGTTTACCCGGAGGATCGCGAGCGTGCCGCTGACGCCCTGCGGCGCCCGATCGAGACCGGCGACCCGGCTACTGAGACGATACGAATCAGGGCGGATGACAGCGAAGTCACATGGATAGATCTACACACCGTTGCGAGTGATGCGGGTAATGGCTCTGCCAGTGTGCTGGCGATGGGGCGAGACGCGACGAAGCGCTCCGAGCGTGTAAAATGGGCGTCGAAACTGTTTGATCAGGGCCCGCTGCTGTTCGTTCAAACTCGGGCCGTTAGCGGCGAAGCAGTCATTGAGGCCTGTGACCGGTCGTTTTTCGATGCGCTGGGGTACGATCGCGAGGCGGTGGTTGGACAGCCGCTCAGTGAGTTTTATGACGATAGCTCGACTGATTCGCTCTAGTCAGACGGCTACGAACGCGCGCTTAGCGGCGATCTCACCGTCGCAGAACGCACACTCGTGACGACGGACGGTGACACGGTTCCATGTCTGTTACGGGCGATCCCGCGCACCGTCGACGACGAAGTCGTAGGTACCGATGTGCTGTTCATCGATATCTCTGAACGCGAGAAGTACACTCGGCGATTGGAGGCAGTGTTTAACAGCCCGCACCAGTTTACTGCGTTAGTCCGCCCCAACAAAATCGTGACTGACGTGAACGACACGCTGGCAGCCCGCATCGGTATTAATCGGTCGACAATAGTTGGTGAACCAATCGACAAATTCCCGTGGCTGAACCTTGACCCGAACCACGGACTCACAGTTTGTGAGGCGGTCAACCGCGCGGGTGACGGTGAACTCGTCCAGACAGAAGGAGAACTACAGGGTCCAGACGGTCTCGCACACATCGACCTGTTGTTCAAGCCGATTCGTAACGCCGCTGGTGAAATCACGCTGATCGCCGTTGAGGGGAAAGATATCACCGTGAAGACGCGACAGCGACAGCATTTACAGGTGTTACAGCGGGTCGTCCGACACAACGTCCGCAATGATTTAAATAAGCTCGTGGGATGGACGACGATGCTCGCCAAGGAACCGGACGCTGACTGTCGTCAGGGTCATCTCCGCCGACTGACGCGTATATTCGACAGGTGGGAACGACTTACGAACAAAATACAGGTGATTGACCGCGCGATACGGGAGATACCACACGACGATTCGACCGTTAACATCGCTGAGGTCACTGAAACGGCCGCAACGGCGGTACGGGATGACTATTCGGACGCAACGATCGCTGTTTCTGTCGACGCGACCGGCGGGACTGCCTCACGATGGCTTACACACCCACTTACCGAGGTAATAAAGAACGTGGTGGCCGCAGGAGACCGAGAAGACCCGTACGTCAACGTATCGGTGAGACAGGTTGACAACGGCTGGCTCCAGATCGTTGTGGCCGACGACGGGCCTGGCATGCCAGATATCGAGCGGGGAGTGCTCGTCACCGGCGAAGAGACGCCGTTACAGCACGGTTCCGGGCTCGGGATCTGGCTGATTCGGATGTTAGTCTCAGTGCTCGGCGGGGAGATCGGCGTCGACGTGACCGACACAGGTACCGAAGTTGTGCTTCGCGTTCCGACGTTGTCAGCAAACCGCAATCTGGGTTTAGTCGCACCCGAGCAGATGTCCTAGTAGGTGTAGTGTACAAATCGCGAGAAGTGTAGAACGGTCGATAAACAAAGCGCAATCTCACAACGAGGGTCAGCGATCCGAAACCCAGCAATCGAGGCGGGAGTGTGGCGCGGCTTCGTCGGGTAATATTAGTGTATTCACTCCGGGGTAGACTCGCCGCCGTCTTCATCAACTATCCCGGAAGGCTGTCGGTCCACTGCTTGGGCCGACGTTTCACTATCCGAGCACGGCGCGGAGCCAACCACCTGCCATGTGGGGACAACATTTCGCTTCCCACACACTCGCGCCTCAATCTGGCCGTCGCCGGTTCGCATCTCAATAACGTAATCGAAGTGTGCCGACCCAAACCAGCTGGAACCGTCGATGTCGCTGGCTGGTGGCAGGTGGATGAGCCCGCCGACGTCCTGATTTCGCCACTGGCCGACCAGTTCGTGGAGGAACCTATCGAGTGCAGTCGAGTCATGATGTGCCAGCAGTTGGGTCAACGTCGCGATCGCGAATGTTCCCGTTTGGTCACCCGTCGCGAGCTGCGTCGTCGCACGTTCGGCGGCGACCCCGAGTGAAGTGAGGTCACCGCATCGGACCGGTTCGGAGTCGGTAGTTCCGACCTCAACACCGCCGTCGGTCTCGGCACCAGGGGTGGAATCGATGACGAGCGGGTCCATCATCGAGAGCCGCGACCGAACCTCATGGCGTGGGTACTTCGTCGTCAACAACGCGCCTGTCTCGGTCATCGCCGCGTACATAGCGTAAAATAGGTCATCATATAATTGGGTGCTCGGCGCGGCGAATCCAACGATGTCGTCGTAGTGGACCGCGACATCGGCGATGAAAGCTGGTGCGATCCTCTCTGGAGACGGATGTAAAATGGCTTCGAAGGCCTCACCGGGGTGCCTTTCGGCTGTGAGAAGCCGGTGGACTAGCTTGTTCCCGTAGTCGTCGACGTAGACGGAAGAGTCGACCCATGACGAACGATCTTCACTCGTCGTAGTCGCAGCGGGGTCAGTGGACCGGTTCAGATACTCGTACGCCATCATAGTCAACTCAGACGGCTGAGTACTCATTCTATCTCACCTGTTCCGGTCGGTATTGAGGGCACTTTGACGAGATTCGCGGCGCGTCATTCCATCCTGAACTCATGCGTTCTATTCTTTCAGTATCAATACTATTTCTACGCCCGAAGATATGTGGTAGGCAGAATAGATACCGAATATGTCCGTATCTTAGTAGTAGCCTACAGATATACGTCACTCGAAGAAGCCGCGGATGATCTTCGACTCCGCGGCGCGCAGATGCTGGTGGAGCGTCGACGAGGACACGTCGAACCGGTCGGCGAGATCGGTACCTTTGATACCCCGCGGATCATCATAATATCCTTCTTGGAGCGCTGTCTCGACGATCTCCCGCTGTCGGCCCGTCAAGTCTGTATTCCCGGCCGACTCGTCGCGTCTACCGGATGACCCGGACACATGGCGCTTCGAGACGAGCTGACACGAATCGGAGACGGTAGACAACTCCTCACGGACCCGACCGATCACTTTCGAGTCCGTGGTCCTGAACTCCAAAACGTCAGCGTTCGGGCGGGAACGGACACTGCTCAGTTGTGTGTCTGTCCGCATGAGTACGTCGCGAACCGAGGCTAGCGACCGGTCTGGTGTATCTCTCATCCGCACGGCAATTTCGTGGACGCTGCTATCGATCGAGTCAATACTGTCGAGTTCGATACCCGGCGTCGCCGCGACGTAGTCACGAAATGCGGTCTCGGTGTAGCCGTCGACGCGACCGGTTAGGTGAAAGTTTTCCCTACCTGTTAGCGCGACGTGTTCGACGACGATTGTACCGGACGTCGAGAGGCCTGGGAAGAGCGGCGATGGATCCTGACATTCGAGGTCGAAGGCGATCAGTGCGTTCGACGCGCTCGCGGACTCAATCGTTGACAGCCGCATTCCGGCGGCGTCCACAACCGCAGCAACTGCTTGGCGTTCTGGTTCGGCGAAGCGCTCGGCATCTGTACTGATGAACTCGGCGACCGCGTGGACGGTCTCATAATGACTCACCGGAACCGCGAGCGATTCCCGGTAGCCGAAATGGAGCAGTCGGTTGAGCCACTCGCCGTGAGCTCCTCCGGTCGCTTGTCCGTCGACGATACGCTGTGGTTCGTTTTGTGAGGCAGCGGTGATCGCGGGGAGCGTCTGCCTGTCGCTTTCGTACAGCTTCGCCGGTCCACCTGCCTCAGACACTTCAACCGGGTCAATTCGCTCTGTGACCGGATCATACGTGCCAACGAACGCGTACTCCGCCACACGATCGCCGAAGCCGACAACCGCCTCATGTACTGCTGCCGATGTCTCCGCAGTCACGATCGCTTCAACAGTGTCAACCATCCCCTCCCACAGGTTTTGGTAGCGGTTCGCTTGTCGCTGGGTTCTGGCGACATCATTTGAGAGCCCCGCTATCGATGTCTCCTGGCGGAGTTGTGTGAGTGCTGCCGAGACCTGCTGGCTCACCGCCCGAATGAACGATTCCAACGTCTCATCCCGCTCGTCAACGACTACGCTCAACAGACTCGTATCACCAAGCTGTGTGACGAGTGCCTGCTTCTTGGCCGCGCCGTCCGCGTCGATAACGGCGTCGGCCGGGAGCCAGCACGTGTCGGACTCGGTGAACGCTCGCCAGAGGTCCGTCTCGCCCGGGTGAATTCGCTGTCGGCTACGTGATTCGGAGTTGTCTCCCGCAGTCGCAAGCCGCACCAACTCCCCTTCTGACGTATTGCGGTCGTATATCGCGAGCTCGTCAGCCATTACCACGTCGCCGACCGCCTTGACACACGCGTCGAACGCGTCTTCCGGATCCGTTGACTTGAATACACGGTTGCTCACGGCATAGAGGTTCGTCAGCCGCCGCTGCCGGTCAAGCTCGTCACGCGCATCGGTGAGATCGGTAATATCGTTGGCGACGCCGAGTACCGCGTCCTCATCGCTGTCGACCGGGGTGAATGGTATTTTCCACGTTTCTAAGACCCGTTCGTTGCCTGCGGCGTCGGTCAGTGACTCCTCGGTGCGGTGGAGCGGCTCGCCGGTCTCGATCACCCGTCTATCGTCGTCGGTGAATGCGTCCACCTCGTCGGGCTCGGCCGTGTAGTCAGCATCAGTCGAACCGATCATGTCTGAGACGGTAGTACCGTACGCGTCAGCGACCGCTTCGTTCGCGAGCAAGAATTCGCCGTCGGTATTCTTCGCGAATATCAGCTGCGGGACTGTGTTCATGACACGTTCGAGCTGATTGCGTTCAGACTCTATGCGGTCGCGCGCAGTACGTAGTTGATGTCGCTGCGCGACGAGCTCGATTGCCGTTTGGAGGTACTGTGTGACGATCAAAATGAGCTCGCGTTCGTCCTCGGCGAGATTGTCCGTTTCCGGCGACCCGACAAGAAACACGCCATCGTCGTCGATAGGGACGATAAATTCGGTACCGATCGGTGTCTCCCGGTTGTGAACGCCCACCTCGGTGGCGACATTCGGATAGTATGCCGGCGTCCCAGCATCGAACACCTCCCACGCAAGCGATTCACCAGGGCGGAATCGCGGTACCTCCTCGACAATCGACGCTGCGCTACTGGAGACAGACACGGGGGCGAGCACGTCGGTGGCAGTCTCCGCAGTTCCACCCGGAGCCGCCGTATCCGTCCCAGCCGGTTCGTGTGCCCAATACCCAGAGAAGGGCCGATCAATAATCTCCGTCACTCCTTTGATCGCAGTATCGATCACGCCCTCATAATTGTCCGCAGTCATCAGCTCTTCGGCGAGCAAACGTGTCTTCTCAAGGCGACGGAGTCGGCGTTCCTGTTCGGTGAGATCGAGATTAACGCAAGTGATTCCACCCTCGGGTAGCTGTGCGAGCGACACGCGCTGTGTAATCGGCGTACCGTCTCGTTTGACCCCGACCAACTCGCCGTCCCACGACCCCGTCTCCTCGACAACTGGGAGAACCTCGGTTTCGATCCGCTCGATGACGTCGTCCGCGTATATCTGCCGCCAAGTCTCACCGAGCAGCTCCTCGGCGTCGTCGTACCCGAACATCTTGACGTGAGCATCGTTGAGGTACGTGTACTCACCGTCACCATTTAATAACGCGATACCAGAGGTTGTCAGGTCCATCGCGGCCGCTTGCTGTTCAAGTCGAGCCAAGCTCGACATACGCTCGCTAACGTCTTGGAAGATTCCGAGGACATACTCGGTGCCCGCGTGCGTGAACGTCGTTGACCTCGCGTCGACTGGCACAGTCGACCCATCTGCACGCAGAATCGTCACCGGTTCCTCTGCGTCGGCACGGACGTGTTCTTTCCGCCCGTCCTGGACCGCCTGAAACCCTTCACGATGACGCGTCTCGGTCGCTGGCGGGTGAAGTTCGGTCTGGTGCATCCCGATAAGCGAAGAGCGGTTGCGACCGAACAGTTCGGTCGCCGCCTCGTTTACCGCCACGACGGTTCCGGTGGCAGCCTCTGCGGTGAGGATCGGTGCTGGACCCTCTATCGCCAGCCGCGCGAGGAACGCGTCGGCTCCGTGGTCGGGAGACATGGGTTCCGGGCTCATCCTGTTATATAATACACTATTCTGGACCGATTTGAGAGTATCGCCGTATGGCCCATAATTAGATTTTACAGCCTAAGAGTGGATTTCGCAGGTAGTAGATTTATATTTTATTATGATAAATATATTAAAATAGTTAAAAACGAGCTGAGAACGAGTAATGACTCTTACACCGGATTTTGGACATGTTAAAATCTATTGAATAGAAGGCACGCATCAAAACAATCCTCCGAGGTTGTGGCGAAACCACATGAACCCTCTTTCTGTTCTCGTAGAGTCCCAGCCACATCGGGTGTTATTAAGCACGGCTTAAACCAGTCTTACCGCGGTCACGTACGGATGGAGTTCGTCCAGTCCAGGCGGCCGGGCGACACAAGGACAAATATGTGGGCAGTCGACGCGGTCGCGTTAAGTTAGAGAATGAGGCGCTCGACTTCAGAGTGTCTATGGCCGAAATCGAACGCCTCAGCGAACGTATCGCGTGGATCGACTTGTCGTTTGGTGGGTTAGAGATGAAGATCTGGCGAGTGCTGCTGCGCCTCTCGGCGCAGTTACACGACACCGCCGATCACGCCACGATGGACGCGACGTTCTTCGATCGTGAAACCGCCAGCAAGCACTACTGTCGTCGGACGAACTATCGCGTTCAAGCGCTGAAAACGACCGCTCTCGGCGATACAAAAACGCAAGCTGTGCTCGACGTTCACTGTACGACCGAGAAACGCCACGACACGCAGATCGGCTGGCAACTCGCCCTTCGCAACGCGGGCGAGATTGCCAGCCTCGGCGCCGACAAAGGCTACGGTTGGCAGCGCTTACGCGAAAAATTGTGCGAAGAAGGCGTGAGGCCGCTGATCAAGAACCGTGAGTTCCGACCCGTCGATTCTGCGCATAACGCGCGAATCGACGAGTCTCTATACGGCCAGAGAACGCTGTCTGAGACCGTCTTCTCAACGATTTAGCGGACGCTCGGCCACGCGGTGCGTGCCCGAGCGTGGTACCGCGAACTTCGTGAGATCGTCCTGATGTGTGCGGTCTACAACATCAAGCGAGCCGTGAAAACGTGAAATCAGATACTTTCTGGCGATTCACCAGGGCTGAGCAGTGATAGACTTTCTGAAGTCGAACGCCTCATCCTCTAATTTTACCTAAAATTCAGGCGCTAATGCCCCATTCTCAAGGAGTAAACCGCGTCAACGGTGAGCGAGTAGGGTGGGGAAGATGTCAAGCGACCACCCCAGCGCCGGGCAGGACTTAATTCGGTAACTACCGTTCAGCGCGAGGAGAATGTCAACGGCCGAGTGGCGTCTCCGGGAATGCCAGAACCGTAACGATTGCCGGGGGAACGTGGAGCGACATGAGTCCGATGGCCTCGCTTAGTGTCACGCTATCGGTGAACAACACGAGTCCGAGATCAGGAATGAACGAGAGTACCAACACGAGAGCGGCAATCCGGACGAATACCTGGTCTGGGGCTGTCGACCGCTGTGTCAGCACTCTGTACACTACAGTTGCGCCGACCATCCCAAGCAGAGTCCACACCACGATAGGCGGATACTGGAAGAACTCCGTCGACGCGACAAGATTTTGTGTTAATGCGATCCAACCGAGGACGAGATTCACGATTAGTGCGATTGCTAATGCCACTACACCGCGTGTTATAAGCGTCTGAGTGTCGATGGGGCGGTAGTTTTCCGTACTCATTGCGGACTGGAGTTACTCGAGCAAGAGTCGACCCCAAATAGCGAGTAAGCGGGGCAGGTGGCTATCGACGTCGTAGTGAGCATCATTATCGCAATGATCCCCAGCACCGGCGAGAGCACTGTTGGAAGTGAGACTATCCCGGTAAGAATCGCGACTGAAACTCCTCCAGCAACAGCACCGACGACGGTTCTGAGAGTTCGGTCTACCGCGCCGACATTCGTGTTCACACTAACAGTGTGGACGGGATACTCATAAAAGTGGTGTTGAGTGACAACTACACTTCTATGATCGGCTTTTTGCTCAAAATACACTAAAACACGATTTAAATTCGTGCGACGATTCGCGTTGTGGTTCATATTCCACAATATTAAAACCAATCAAGCACCTAATGTGAGTGTGGATCACAGCGACAAGAGACGCACGTTCGGCACAGGGTCCGGACCCCTACAGGGAGTGATAACCGACCGCTTCGCGCAGACGAATGCCAACTGGTTTCATCCGACGGTGGATATGTGACTCGCGGTCTGTTATCGAGAGTGAACGTGGTTTCAATAAGGACCATCGCTTCGTTGCTGGTCCTGTTGACGCTCCTAACCTCTGTGGGAGTGGTCACGGCAGTGCCGGACGCGCGGATCACTGTCGGGGGGATCGGCGTGTCCCCGAGTGATCCGGCCGTAGATGAGCGGACGGCGCTGAACGTCACCGTCACGAACTCCGGCGGTAGCGCTGCGGCGGCAAACGTGACTGAGATCCGCGTTCGCAACGCCGACGGCGACGTGCTCGACAGCGTTTCGCGCGCTGGCGCGCTCTCGCCCGGTGACTCGCTGGATGCGACGCTGTGGACGTCCTTCGAGGAGCCGGGCGAAAAGCGGCTCACCGTTCAGGCCGTCGCGAACCAGTCGACGAGCGGCGAATTCGTGACCGTCAGCCGCGACACAGTCATCGAGGTCCAGCCCGTTGAGGTTGCGCTCGACCTCCGGACTCGCGCGCTCGACCCCGAGGACCTCCAGACCGAAGACGGGAACGACAACGCGGCCAGCGACCTCGGAATCGGCGGCATACAGGGTATCCTCGGTGGTGGCGGCGGACTCGAGACCGGCGACGCCGGCCAAGACGGGGAGACCCCCCCGGCCGTCGACTCGCCCGTCGAGGTGACCGTGGTCAACACCGGGACGACGACTGCCGACCGCGTTAGCCTCCGGGCCGCCGGAACCGCGACCAGGGGGGGCGGCGAGGGCGACCGGACCGTCTCCGTCGGTCCGTTCGTCGTTGAGGACGTCGCGCCCGGCGAGGAGCGACGCGTCATCGTCGATCTGGGCCCGCTCGACCATCGCTCGGCGGTGACGGTCACGGCTGCGTTCCGCGCTGACACCGACACGCGCAATGATCGGGGGGCCGACCGCAGCGCGGAGTCGACAGTGACGTACCCGGTCCGCGAGGCGTCGCCGACGGTGACCGACGCGACGGTCCGCCGGACCGCCGACGGCGTCGTCGTCGACGCCAACCTCGGGAACGCCGGCGAGGGCGAGATGACGGGCGCGGTCGTCTCTGTCGGCGACGCGCTCGGCGTCGAGGCGACCGCGGCGGGCGGCGAGTATTTCCTCGGAACGCTCGGCGCCAGCGACTTCGTCGGCTTCGAACTCGAAACGGCGGTGAACGACTCCGTTGCCGAGGAGATCCCGATCCGAGTCACCTACACCGAGCGCGGCGTCCGCTACACGGAGACGCTGACTGTGGCGGCGCCGGAGCCTGACGATGACGACGACGGCGACGCCGGCGGCACACTCAGCCGGATCGGCGCCGGCGGCGTGGGCACGGCGGGTGCGCTCGCCAGCGGAGTCACGCTCGTCGGCTTGTCCGGAGCGGTCGGCGTCGCGATCAGGACGGGACGCATCGGCGGGTCGACCGGACGGCGACGCGACGGGTCGGCGCCGTGACCCGAGACACCGCGGACGACGAGGCGGAGTGGAGCGACGCCGAGGGTGATGCGGCAGTGTGGGGCGACGCCGCGGACGACGGGGAAGGCTGGAGTGATGTCGCGGACGACGCGGACCATCTGAACGGCAACGGCGCGCGGGACGACGACGCCGGTGACGACGACGGCGTTCATGACCGGATCGTGCGCGATGATTACGGCGTCGCGCTCCGTGGGGTTATGAAGCGATACCCGAGCGGCGGCGGGGATCCGGTCGTCGCTCTCAACGACGTCGACTTCGCGGTCAGGCCCGGAGAGTTCGTCGCGGTGGTCGGCCCGAGCGGCTCCGGAAAGTCGACGCTGCTGAATGTGTTGGGGCTGCTCGACGACCCGACCGGTGGTCGGCGGTTGCTCGACGGCACCGACGTGACGAACCTCTCGGTCGGCGAGCGCACGCAGGCGCGCAAAGAGTCGATCGGGTTCGTCTTCCAGGACTTCCACCTGCTCCCGACGCTGACGGCGGTCGAAAACGTCTCCCTGCCGACCGCGTTCGACCCCGGCGACGCGACCGACCGCGCCGCGGACCTGCTTTCCCGGTTCGGGCTTGGTGACCGGCTCGATCACGAGCCGGGCGAGCTCTCCGGCGGACAGAAACAGCGGGTCGCTATCGCCCGGTCGCTCATCAACGAGCCTGCCGTGCTGCTCGCGGACGAGCCCACGGGGAACCTCGACACTGAGACCGGCGAGTCGATTCTCGCAGAGTTCGAGCGCGTGAAAGAGGAGGGCGTCGCCGTCATCGCCGTCACCCACGACTCGCTTGTTGAGGAGTACGCTGACCGGGTCATCGAACTTCGAGACGGGATACTGAAAGACGGTATCGCAGACGAAACGGACCCGTTGGAGGACATCACGTCGGACCGGAACGCAGATGCTGCGCTCGCACCAGGGGAACGATGACCGGCAGCAACACAAGAGAGATCAAGAGCGGGGGTGAAGCCACCGGCCGACTTCGCGGCTGGCGACCGGCTGTTACAATGGCGGCACGAAACCTCCGTCGAAATCGCGTGCGAACGGTCCTAGCAGTACTTGGCGTCTCTATCGGCGTGCTTGCGGTCGCGGCGCTGGGTATTTTTGGGAATGTGCTCGCACTCGGCGCTGCCGACGCTATCGGCGACATTGGCACGCAGGTGGTGGTCTCGCCGAACGCTGACACCGGGGTAGAGTCACTTTCGGCGACCGATGTTGCGGGGATTCGGCGCGCCGTTGACGATCCAGCGGTCGGGGACCCAGCAGTCGTCCCGCTGTACTCTGATAACGGGATCGTTGAGGGTGCGAGCTCACAGACTTTCGCGACCATCTACGGGGTCGAGGAGCCGGGGCTCGCGTTTGAATCCGCCGAAGGGAGGCTTCCGGACCGCCACCGGCAGGGCGCGATCATCGGCGCAGGCGTTGCCGAAGATCTTGGTCTCGGGGCGGGCGACACCGTGGGGATTGCAGGGTCACAGCAGCGCGTCGTGGCCGTGCTTGCTGAGACACAGACATTTAGCCCGGTTGCGCCCGATGACGCCGTCTTCCTCCCGGAATCAGCGTTTGCCGCTGATGGCTACGCGCAAGCCCTTGTGGTCTCGGAGTCTGGTGAGACGGCACAGGCTGCTGCGGACGCGATCCGTGAGGAAGTGAATGCCCGCGAGGAACGAGTCGATCTGTTCGAGCTGGCGGCGATCGTGGACGAGATTAACGGCTTCTTTGACCTCCTGAGTACATTCCTGCTTGGGCTCGGCGGTATCTCGCTCGTGGTCGCCGGCGTCTCGATCCTCAATGTCATGTTAATGAGTACGGTCGAACGCAGACAAGAGATTGGTGTGATGCGCGCGGTGGGGGTGACCCGCCGAGACGTGTTACGCGTGCTGTTAGCAGAGGCTGGCCTGATCGGTGCCGCGGGCGCGGCAGTGGGGACCGCACTGACCGTGGTGCTCGTCGCTGGGCTCGTCGCCGCGACGCCAGCAGTAGACACCAACCTGGTTATCGATCCGACGAATGGTTACTATCTCCTGTTAGCGCTCGGATTCGGCGTTGGCGTGGGAATCGTCAGCGGAGCGTACCCTGCATGGAAGGCCGCAAACGAGCGCCCCGTGGAGGCGCTGCGAAGTTAATCCGGGATTACGGTAACTGGCCTTCGAAAGGATGCTTCTGAGGCGATCACGGAAAGCAAGCGGTCCGTTGTCTCATCGAAGCTGTTCACGACCTCTTCGGGATCGAACTGCTTGACGGTGCGGAGATGAGTATCACCGTGGGGGACGTACTCTTCACCACGCCGGTACTGGAAGCGAGTCGCTCCCCGCGCGGTTCCGCACCGAACCATCCTCATGAACGTCTGTAACTTGAAAAATTGCGTGTCCTCGTACGAGGCGTTTGACGCTCGGCCCGAATCGAAGTGACCGAAGGCGTGATCACGCGCGAGGCGTGTCGTCTGGATGATCTCCTCTTGTGAGAAGGATTTGTCTTCTACTGAGTCTCGGTCTTCTTTTGTATCGTCAACGATCTCAGCCTTTGGACGAACTTCGGGCGCTGAGATGTTGCGATCATGGACTTCTTTGACAACGAAGTGAGCGGCAGCGTAGACGTATTCGTGGATCGCGTCGTCAAATCGGTTCCGCCATACCCGTGAGAACGCCGATTCGTCGGGCACTCGACTGAAGCCGAGGATAGTCGCTACTTCCGGTTGTCGGGTGAGTCGTCGAGTGAAGTTGGCGTATGAGTCACCCGTTATCTCCATGAACACGAACGAGAGGACCATCGCGCGAAAGGAGAGCGGCGCAGGATGCCACGCTGGATACCTGTCTTCAATCGCGTCTATCGTGTGATCGAAATCCTCGAACACGGTGATAAGATCGGTTTCTTTGAGTTTGTCCCGGATGGTAATCCCGAGCTGGTACACTTCGCACAGAGACTGCAGACGGGGTTCATCTTTGGAAGGAGGACTGCCGGAACCACTCATTTAGAAAATGGTGAGGTCGATAGCAAAGTTACCACACCGACATGACTACAAACATATTCTCTTCATCGTCAAATGAATTGTAAGCGTGTGGTGAATGGGTAGTTAACTGTCAGTCATCAGCCGTGGAGCTTGAGGATCCATCTTCAGTCGTGTCGTCTAGCCGCCCGGTTGTGTATCCCCGCCAGTCGTACCGGTCTTGGAGATACAACGCGACCTTCACCAAGGCGAGCAGCACCGGTACCTCGATAAGCGGGCCGATAACGGTGGCAAACGCGACACCGGAGCCGACACCGAACACCGCGACGGCGACGGCGATCGCGAGCTCGAAGTTGTTTGAGGCGGCGGTGAAGCCGATAGCCGTCGTCGTTGAGTAGTCGGCACCGATTCCACGGCCCATGCCGAAGCTGACGAAGAACATCAAAACGAAATAGATCGTCAGCGGCACCGCGATGAGTAGGACGTCACTTGGCTGCGCGACGATGCGCTCACCCTGCATCGCGAACATCACGATCACTGTAAAGAGCAGCGCGATCAGCGTGAGCGGGCTGATCGTGGGTTCAAACGTCTCTTCGTACCATTCAACACCTTTCACCCGCGTGCCGACGAATCGGGAGAAGATACCGGCGGCGAAAGGTATCCCGAGGAAGATCGCGATCGCCTCGAAAACCTGTATCGGTGTAATATTGAATGCGGAAATTCCGGCAACGAGCGATTCCATGCCCAGAATCGGGGGGAGAAATAGAGCGAAGAACCAGATGTACACGCCGTACGTAACGATCTGGAAGACGCTATTGAATGCGACGAGCCCCGCGGCGTACTCGTTCGAACCCTCGGCGAGCTCGTTCCATACCAGTACCATCACGATACAGCGGGCCATCCCGATGAACACCAGTCCGAGGAAGAACTCAGGTCGGGCAGGCAGTCCAGGGACGAGACCGCTAAAGAAGATGACCGCCAATCCGAACATCAGTGTGGGGCCGATGAGCCAGTTCTGGATGAGGCTCAGCCCGAGTACTTTCACGTTCTTGAAGACGGCGGGGAGTTGGCCGTAGTTGACCTTCGCGAGTGGTGGATACATCATTAACACGAGGCCGATCTCCACGAGATGGAGGTCCTGAATCGGCCCGGTCACCCACGGCGCAACGTAGCCGAGGCTGATCCCGATGGCCATCGCGCCGAAGATCCAGACGGTGAGGTACTTATCGAGGAAGTCCATCGAACGCGGGTCCCCGCAGGCCTCGCAGTCGCAGTTCGGCCCGTGCTCGTGGGCGGCGTCGCTCACGACGCCATCACCTTCGTCGTGTTGGGTGAGTCGGGTGGAGAGCGATACCGGTGTGTGGTCAGGTGAGTGTTCATGATGGGTGTGTCGGCAGCGGTCGTTACTCCTCGACCGCGATCACGTCGAGTTGGACGTCCGCACCGCCCGGGAGCGAACAGACGCCGACGACGGTCCGCGGAGGAAGTTCGACGTCGTCGTCTTCGACACGGCGCCGACGGGCCACACCCTCCGACTACTCGAACTCCCGTCCGACTGGAAGGGGTTCATGGACCTCGGCTCGCTGACGAAAGGTGCCGCGCCTGCGAAAGGCGACCAGTACGACGAAGTCATCGAGACGATGAAGGACCCCGAGCAAAGCACGTTCGCGTTCGTGATGTACCCCGAGTACACGCCGATGATGGAGGCGTACCGCGCGGCCGCCGACCTGAAAGACCAGGTCGGTATCGAAACCTCTCTCGTCGTCGCGAACTACCTCCTCCCCGAGGAGTACGGCGACAACGCTTTCTTCGCGAACCGCCGCGCACAACAGGCGCAGTATCTCGAAGAGATTCGAGACCGGTTCGACGCGCCGTTGATGTTGGCGCCGCTCCGGCAGGACGAACCGATCGGGCTCGATGAATTGAGCACCTTCGGCGAAGAGATCACCGGACTCGCAGACGTTGTCGAAGCGGACGCACCGGAGGTGACGCCCTCGTGAGCGACGCACAGGACGCGGAAGGTGCGACCGAGGAGAGCGTGGGCGTGTCCGATGAGGAAGACGTAGAAGCCAACGTCGAGGCGACGCTCCGCGAGTTCCTCGACGTCCTCGGCGAGTCGGAGACCTACCAATAGTTCGTCGAGGCTGACGAGGCGTTACAGAACGATGACGACGCGATGGCGCTGCTTCGCGAGTACCAGCGAAAGCAACAACAGATGCAGCGTGGTGGCTTCGACGAGTCGGTGATGGCCGAGCTGAAGCAACTCCAGACCGAGATGTCGAACAACGAGACGATCCAGCGTCAGCAGGCCGCACAGGCCGATCTGATAGAACTGCTTCAGCGGACGAACGACGCCATCAGCGACGAGATCGGCGAGGAGTTCGCGCGATCCACCGGAGGTGGGTGCTGTTGAGCGCTTCCGGTCAGGACGCCAGCGAGTCCGAAGTGACGGACGAAGAGGTCGTCACGGCCGCCGAGGCGCTCGGCGAGGAGCTCGCGGCGGCGAAAGAGTCCTCCTCGGAGTTCGCGTTCACCACTATGGTGATACAGTGTAACGAAGCGATCGGCGACGAGACTGGTGTCGACTACGGGAGCGTCTGCGGCACCGACGACGACGGCTGCTGTTAGCGGAGGTCACAGGGGCCGTTCCGGCTGACGGCCCTGCCAATTGTCACTCCGCGGATGGAGTTTGCGACAGGAGTTCGTCGAACAGCGAGACGACTCGTTCTTCGATCTCGTCACGGATCTCACGAACCTCCTCGATCGGACGCTTGTGGGGATCGTCGAGCCCCCAATCGCGATTCTCGCCGTTCCACGTCGCTGGGCACACGTCCGATGCCGAACACCCCATCGTGACGACGATATCGACCGCCTGTAGCTCGTCTGGCGTCACCTCTCGCGGCGTTCGGTCGCTGAGATCGATGTCTCGCTCTCCCATTGCTTCGACGACAATCTCGTGGACGTGGTCCGCGGGCTGTGTGCCACCGGTAACGATCTTAAGCTGATCGCCCACACCGCGACGGTCGCACTCGCGCTCAGCGAACGCCGCCGCCATTTGGCTCCGTCCTGCGTTTTGGACGCACACGAACGCGATCTGATGGCCCGTCCGCTCATCGGATTCTGTCACACCTTCACAAGCGAGTGGGATCGGTATAGCTGTTACTTCAGGCACAGCGGCTCTTGATGGACTGTTTGAGAAGTACTCTCAGACCCGTGTTGAGCTATTGAGACGGATATACATCACATATAAGTGCTCAAGTCGACGGCATCGATTCTGCTGTTTATGAGTGATGATTTGCCGGATACTCTAGGATTCGTTTGTGTACAAAATGCTGGTCGCAGTCAGATGGCAACAGCGTTCGCCGAACGCGAGCGTGACCGTCGTGGACTCGAAGACAGTGTTGAAATCATTACCGGTGGCACTCACCCCGCCGGTAGCATCCACGACGAGGTCGTGGCGGTCATGCAAGACCACGAGATCGATCTCTCGGATCGAGTCCCCCGAGAAGCCTCAACGACTGAGCTCGAATCATGTGACGTCGTCGACACAATGGGCTGTTCGACACTCGAACTTGATGCTGAGGACGTCGACGTTCGTGACTGGGCACTGGGGGATCCAGATGGTCAAGGCCCCGATCAGGTCCGTGCGATCCGAGATGATATCGAACAGCGAGTCACAAACTTGTTCGACGAAGTCGACATGAACGGTTCACAGTAAATCCAGGATCTGGTAGAACGGTAATCGGTTAACAGAGCGTTCTTGTCGGTATAATACCGCATTTTAGACCACTTTATTGAGAGAGGAATTAAGGCACGCATCAAAATCTATCCTCCGAAGTTGTGGAGCGATCACGCCATCTACTCGCGTCGTTATCTACCCATGCGGCATCACCTCATACGTGTGACCGGAAGATGATTCCGAAACGCATAGAGGATCGGTTCGGGAAATGACATCCGTTACGTATGCCCTCCACCCACGACGAATCCGCCATTCTGGCGACCGATCTCCGGAAGACCTACAGCTCAGAAGTCGCCCTCGACAGTCTCACGCTCGACATCCCGCACGGGACCGTCTACGGCTTTCTCGGCCCGAACGGTGCGGGGAAGACGACGACGATGCGGCTCCTTACCGGTCTCAGCGATCCGGACAGCGGATCGGTACGCGTCTGTGGCGTCGACCCGAGCGACCGGCGTGCGATCGCCGGTCGGGTCGGCTATCTCCCTGAGACGCCGCCGTTGTACGACGAGTTCAGCGCCCGCGAACAACTCGAATACGTCGCCGACATTCGCGACATTTCGCGGTCCGTTGCCCGAGAGCGCATCGGCGAGTACCTTGACCAATTCGGCTTAGCCGGTGACGCGGATAGGCGGATCGACGGGTATTCGAAGGGAATGAAACAGAAGACTGCGTTCATACAGAGCGTCCTGCACGAACCGGATGTCCTGTATTTAGACGAACCGACATCGGGGCTTGACCCCCGAGCGGCGCGCACTATCCGGGAATCGATCATCGCGTTTGCCGACGCAGGGACCACGGTGTTCCTCTCAACACACATTCTTCCGGTGGTCGAAGCCGTCGCTGACGAAGTCGGGGTGTTGTTTGACGGAAGACTCGTCACCGAGGGGACCCCCGCTGAAGTACAGGCCCGTGCGGAGACTGGCGAGAGTGGATCCCTCGAAGACGCGTTCCTCGCCGTCACGAGCGAACCCGAAACGGATGCGGCCTCTCGGAGAGAATGAGCGTCCGACAGGACGTTCGCCACGGGCTCCGAATTGGGCGAGCGGAGTTCGTCCGAAGCCTCCGTGGGTACCTCGGAAACCCTCGTCGAGTCCTTGGACTCCTGCTCACGGCGCTGTTCTTCGGCGGCGCACTCCTGTTCGCGCTGCCAACGGCGTATGTGCTCGGGCAAACCGCGCGCTCCGTGGCGGCAGTCCCGTTCTTTGCGCCCGCTGCGACGCTCGTTCCTCTCGGTCTCCTGTCGGTATCGGTGTTTCGGACCCTCGAACGACTCGGACACATCGACGGTGCGGATTTCGTCCTGTTGGCGGTTCACCCGCGAGCAGTCGTTATCGGGCTCATCACAGCGGAGGTGGGACGGCTTTCCCTGTGGTTCGGGATCCCGATCGGGGCAGTGGTCGTCACATTCGCACTCGGAATGGGCTCGCCGCTGCTCGTTGCTTTGGGCGGGGCGGTCACGCTGCCGCTCGTTTGCTGTGCCGCCGTCTGGGGGTACGCCGGGGGAATTGCTGTGCTGCGACTCCTGCGGAAACTCCCAAACCTTCGCCGTCTCCTGAAAGGGGTCGGTATCCTCGCGATGGTCGGACTCGTCGTCGCGTCGCAGTTCGCCGGGCAGTTCATCGTTGAATCCGACCTCTCAGTGCAACGGCTGTTGTCGACAGTAGCGTTCGATCCCCTCGTGGAATACGTTGCACTCGCGTTCGTCGGAACACCAGTCTCCAGACCGACCTCCCTAGGGGCGGTGGCGGTGCTCGCGGCGTTAATCGCTCTCACGCCGGTCGGTCTCGCCGTCTCGACCAAGCAGGTTTCTACGCTCTGGTTCACCGATTCAGTCGGTAACAACGAGTCGACGCAGGTGCGGCGATCGAGTGGCGGATTCTCTGCCCCACAGCCGTTCGCATGGACTAAACCCAGTCGTATCGCGTGGGGGATTCTTGTGCGCGGTCGCCGTGATCCGGCGGAGTTGAGTCATCTCTTGATTGCCGTCTTTTTTATCGCACCCTTTGGGACGATGTTTCTCGAGTTTTCGGGCGACGCCCTCGGACCCCTCATCACTGGAGGCGGCGTCGTTCTCGCAACATACCTCTCAGGCGCAACCTTTGGGTTGAACCCGCTTGGTGACGATCGGCCGCAACTACCGTTCCTCCTTCTCACCGAGACATCATCCGCGGCTCTCGTCCGTGGAAGGCTCCTCGCCGGTGTTGCGGTTGGAGTGCCGATCGCTGTTCTCAGCTCGTTCGTCTCGATCCTTTTCGGGATAACGGTGCTTGAGGCGGTGGCGACCGCCGCCGTCGGAGTTGTAATGTGTCTCGCTGCGTCAATGTTCGCGGTCGGCATCGGCTCGGCGTACCCCATCTACGAGGAGCGCGAGTTCTGGGGGACGGAAACGGTCGTCCCATCGACGCTCGTCATGATGGTGTACCTGTTCGTTGTGGGGGGCGGAACGGTTCTTGGGCTGTTCGTGACGTGGTTCGCAGTCACCGGAAACGTCGTGTTGACGCCTGTATTCGGCGTGCTCTTCGGTACGTATCTACTGTTGACAGGCGGCGTTTCGTATGGTTCCTACCGCTATGCGCTCCGGCGGTACCGACGCTATACCCTGGCGTGACCACGCCGTTTCAGATGGGCTGTCCGCCGAGCACACCTGCTGTCAAGCCGATTGATGACACACCGGTGGGACATTCCACCTTGTGAGCCCTGCGAGGTCAACAGCCTCGGGGTCAAGCCCCGTGGCATCTGCCTTGTTGATCTGTGAACTGTTCGGCGTCCCCAATTGGGGCGCGCCCGGTGATATCCCTCTAGAATGATAGCACGGGCCGTATTGATACCGGTCACTCGATGTCGTAGCCCCACTCTCGAAGGACATCGGCGACTTCGTCTAGATGTTCCATTCCGACGAGATACGCCGCCTCTCGGGCGTCAGTGAGTTCGACATCGTCACCAAGTCGTTCTTCAAGCGCAGGCCGGAGCTCCTGACGTTCCCGCTTTACGGTGTGTTCTGTGTAGTGGATCGTCTTGTGGTCCCGATCGTCTTTCACTCCATCGCGACGGTGGATCCACGGCAGCGTCGCCTCGACATCACCGGGATGATCTGGGACGCCCGGCATCGCTGTCGTCGAATCTGGCTCTCCGGTTTCCTCGTGGAGGTCCTCGTGGTGGGGCTCAGGAGCCGGATTCGCAGAGTCTTCGTCAACGTTGTCCTCCTGATCGTCATCGTCTGCGAACGGGTCATCGCCGGCACCGGACTTCATCCCGTTCGGCATCAGGCGCTCACCTCCTCAAGATGTCGTGCCAGCGTGTGGAGCTGCTCAAGCGTCTCCATCTCGTGATCGCGCTTTCGGTCGCGGACCTCATCGACGTACGAGAACGCCGTCCGCTGGGCGTCCCAACATCCCTCAAACAGTGACGCCCGCTCACCGATCGCGACCGGCGCATCGTAGCCGAGTTCGCGGATCCGTTCGAGGTACCGTTGCTGGTCCGCGGTCCGACCGACGCCGTTCGGAACGACCGCAAGGACGCCGACCGTCACACCGACTGTGTCCTCAAAGCCCTGGACGACGTCGCGAAGCCCCTCGATCGACTGCATCCCCTTCCCGGTCGGCTCTAGTGGGATCACAAGCGAACGCGTCGCGGCGATTGCGTTGTAGAGGTGTGGGCCCGCGGTCGCCGGCGGATCGACGACAATTGTGTCGTACTCGTCGGGGATGCCGGCGTCGAGTAGCACTTCTCGGAGCCGGTCCCAGCGGTCGAACTCCTCGCCGAGGTCCTCCGCCATCGACTCTGCCCGGCCGAGGAGATCGCCGAGATTCTCCAGCATGTTGTGGCTTGGTACGAGGTCGAATCCGTATGCTGTCTCCTCGACGAGCTCATGGAAGTCACCCTTCGGCCGGTCGATAAGATGTCGGGCGATGTTGTCGGCGTCGCCGTCCTCACGTGGGGTATCGACGCCGAGGAGGTACGTGAGCGAGCCGTTCTGTGGGTCAAGATCGATCGCGAGGACATCGCGACCGTGCTGGGCGTGGGCGTCTGCGAGATTCGACGCAAGCGTCGTCTTCCCGACGCCCCCAGCCTCTGAGTACGTCGTGTACGTGAGCATGTTATATTAGTTGGACTGTCTGATAATAAAGACACGTCAGACAAACTATCTGGTCTAACTAGTTGTACTAACTAGTACAACTATATGGAGAGATAGTATAACTACTTAGTACAACTGTTCAGACTAACTGATTAGTATGACTACTTCTGCTATGAGTAGTGAATTGCCACTCCCACATTCGCTATCTCAATAGCAAGTCGTATAGGCTGTTCTTTAGATCATATCTACTGATGAGTGCGCCGCTGCGTGACATCAGATTGGTTCGTAATGGTGAGCAGCAGCGGGCTCCAAACCTCATCGGTCTCGACGAATCAGTTACCACGGTTGATGGGACACGATACACTGTCGTGGTCGCTGTTCGTACCGCCCGAGAGAACGATATCTCCCTTCTTCGGGCTCTGATTGATAATGACCTCTACCCGTTTGAGCACAAATCATCGTCACTGCTCCGTTACGGCGGTGTCTCCCCACAAGAGCGTGCTACACGGGTTCAAGGACTTATTGAGGATCTTCGATCTCTCCCGGTTTCTTGGAGCGCTATCTTTTGGGAAGGTCCGCATCGGGCTGCTGAACTCGCAACATGTGCGGTTACCGCTGCGAAAAAATCGATTACCAATCCATTGCAGACCGGAGATATCGCGCATGGATGTGGCCGGACAGCCTTCCTTCATGATGGTAGCGAAGATTCTCACAGTAACTACTTCGAGCAACTGAAGGTGCAGGTGCCCTCAGCATTCGACACTAGTTTCCAGCAGTCTATCTGCCCGGTCTTGCTGACATTCATGGAGAATGCTGATCGAACATATCCCGCGACGAATACTGCGGACTACATCGCTGGCCACATTGCCCACCAGCTGGAAAGCAGTCAATCTGACCTCCCGTCTCAAGTTCTTGAGTTCGACCCGTCATGGGTAGATCCAGCCCCTCAAGCAGAGGTCCCCTACCGACTCGACTCAGTGCGACCAATTCGCGAAGAAGGTGGTCGTTCCCGTGTACTCGCCTGGATTCTGGGAAAGGGCATTCCTAGAAACCCATCACCAATAAACAGAGACCCATACCGAGACCATGTGGAACAAATTGCGGATGACGCTGTCCGATCGTATCTACTTGAGGAGTTCTAGATACAAAGACCGGATGTCGTCGGACCGTGAGCCACTACCTCACTATCCTAGCCGGGAGAGGCGGCGCGTTACGCTAACCCCCTCTCCCGCATCCTCACATGTAGATACCCCGGTCTGAATAATAAGCATTGCGGCTCTGTTGAAGCCATCAGCAGCTGATAGTTTACACTACCAATCGCTCAGTACAGGTGAAGGACCAATCACCGAGTCAGGAGAACTCTATTGAGGGTGTACTGGGTCCGGTAGTGGCCGAAATTCCGGCATCGTGCCTGACCGCTCAATTGTTTGGATTTCGATGTTGTTCACCGCAACAGTGAGCGTTTCCCAGTTACTCGGCACATTTGCTCCACCAACAAGACGAGTGACGGAACTACATTGCGAATCCTCGGGCGTTTCATCTGACGACGTACCGCTACTGAATTCAGCACTGGCGTTGAATCTCAAGACGAACTCATTACCAATGGAATGGGTCAGCTCCGGTTTGACTTCTCCCAACTCGGTACAAAGTCTCGCGTCGAACGTTAGATCCGCAGACTTGCCGTCGCTAACGATGTGGACCCACCCACTGTGAACCTCTCTTTCATTCGGATACGAGGAACTGCTCGTCGAATATGAACCCAGAGACACTTCACCCCCGTCGGCTGCGCTCTCCGATGTACTCGGGTTCTCAGAACGTGATCCACCTAAACAGCCGGTTAACCAGCTAATACAAGCGATAGAGGCACTGGCTAACACTTTGCGACGGGATAGTGGAGAGCGCATCAACACAGTATACACACGTTCTTGGCAAGGGCTTTTCCACTGCCAGCATCTGGGAATCACTCAAGACGCAGTAACAGTCTACCGGCTGTTTCAGGCAAGCATATGTCCGAAGAAGAGGACTTCAACAGAGCCTACAATCCCTATTAATTACCGGAGTGATCTGTCCTGAGTACAGCAGTTTAGTCACTTGTCGTGGTCAATATAGTTGGCTTCCCATTCAGCCCGAGCTTCAATCTCTCTCGTGCCACGGCGAGTAGTGCTGTACTCGTTGGTCCGTCGGTCGCGCTGACTTTTTTCGATGAGTCCCTTCTCAACGAGCGTATCGAGATTTGGATAGAGCCGACCATGATGGATTTCCTTTTCGTAGTAGTCCTCGAGCTCGTCTTTGATCGCGAGTCCGTGGGGGTCATCAAGTCCGGCAACTACGTATAGCAGGTCCCGTTGAAAGCCAGTGAGGTCGTACATGTCACAATTTACGTATTCGAGTTTTGAAATACTATTGATCTGGAGGCGGCGTGTCATAGAATCCCTCTCACACCCCTCTACGCAGTGATTTTTGGAGCTTCATCTCACGCTTGAGTCGGTGAAGTACCGTATTCTCGTCTCGATAGCTGGGCTATCGTGGAGTGGATGCTACAGCGGAGACTGGATCTCGGTGGAGAGCGTTTTGAGGTCTGCTGTCGCGAGCTTGTCGGTTGCGATGAGCCGGAGTCGGGGACGGCCGATGTCCAACGGGACTTTCTCAGTCTCGATGAGGTCAGCATCTTCGAGTGCTGATTTGGCTCGTGAGAAGGTTGCTTTCGAAGCGATCCCCGTATCTTCACCCCACTTTGAGATGTCGTAGAGGAGGACTTCGTTGCGGGCTGCGAGGATGAGCATGATCTCGACGATACTGAGGTATTCGTTGCTGTTGGAAATGTCTTCAGCGTGTGCGAGGACTTCGTCGAACTCGTCTGCGACATCGTCGCCGATCTCCTCTCGGAGCGTCTGTTTCACTACTGAGAGGGCAGGTGTCCGGAGATGATACTGCTCGGCAGCCTCGAATCTAGAGTCGAACTCACCGTAGACTGATGAGACCAGCTCGGGGTCCGAGCTCGAAATACTGTGCTTGTCCATCACAGGAACGACAGCCTCAGACTCGGTTGTGAAGATGGTATTCTGGACTGGCTCCGTGAGTGTTCGGAGGCTAAGTTGCTCCCGGTGGATGAGTTCGGCTATCTTTGATGCTGTGAGGAAGCTGTAGAGGGCGTCTTTGATTTCATCTGAGTCTGCGAGCAGCCGGACCTTGGGCTGGTCCTCAACCGTTACTGCTTCCTCTGCGAAGGCTGCGATTTGTTCAGAGCGGGGATTGATATACAGTGCTGGCTCGTCTCGGTCGGAGATCATCTGAGTGAAAATGTGTTATTGGGTCATCTTCTGTAACTTTACGTATATGTACTTAATAGATTTGGTATCTAACAGGTGTTGAGAAAAGGTGGCTCTGTTGAAACACTATTCTTCAAGCATATTCCTGTCTGAAACAGCCGGTCGATGGGGACTGCGAATTAGTCAAACTGTGAAATGAAGCTCGCACAAGATCGTTAACGCGCACCGCATCTGTGAGAACTTTTTACTCATATCTCGCATAGAACACCATATGGTAGAAACAACGATACTACGACAGGAAGTAAACCCGGATAAGGTGTCCAAACTGGTGGAGTGGATGGAAGAAGCAGATAACAGAGAGTCAGAAATTATTGAAACCCTCCAAGATGAGGGTGTGAAAACGGAATCAGCATTTCTTGAACGGTCTTCACAAGGAATATTCCTTGTAACATATATGGAAGCGGATGATTTACAGCAAGTTCAAGAGATATTTGAGCAGTCTACCCACGATATTGATATCGAATATAAGCAGATTGTTCAAGAGTGTTTGACCGATGGTCAGACCGTAGGTAGCTTCGAGCCTCTTTATCACGCGGCAGATCCTGATAGATAGTACGTCTGTATTGGGGGATTAAGGGCATTAAACTACCAACTTCTGAGAATTCTAACAGATCTGAAATTGCTTTAATTTCTCTATCAGCACGGGACATGTAAGATTGTAGAAGTTAGATATGATTTGCTCCTATCAATTGAAATATTCTTGATCGAACCAACTGGCGGCACGACTTGTGTTAATATTCTCTTCCGCCACACTTGGCCTACTTCTGAGTACGGGTCTATCTAATCTCCTGTTCGCAACAATTAGCGTGGTAAGAGGAGATTCCAGTGTCGAAGAAACGCTGTCATGGCGACGAGAGCACCGGCGACGAGCGCATAATGGATACGATTCACTGACGACCAGTCATCGGACCGCCACCGATCCACCGCGAGTCCGACTGAGATAATCCCGGTTACCGCGCCGAGACTTGGGAGGATGAACAGCGTCCGATAGTGGACAGATGGGTCAGAGAGGAACCCGAACGTATCGAATGAGAGGTATAACATCGTCACCACTATAAACGCAAGAAACGCCGTACTCCCAGCATAAACGAAAGCTTTCGACATCTTCTCTCGGTCCTCACGAAGTGATACAACCCATTCCCGGCGGGTTTCTCCGTTTTCACGGGACGGCGACCAATACGTGTGCCCAGATGCCAGTCCGACAAGTGAGACACCGAGGAACAGGAGGTGTGCTGGTGTTGACTCGTTCCACTCGATGCGTTCTTGGGCTGTGACCGACCCAGAAATAAATAGGTGTGTAACCGACCCATCAGTCGTGCCAAACGCAATTTTTCTCCCCGTGTCTTCGTTCTGAAACAGCATCGGCTCAATCTCTACCCATCGCGACGGGTCGTCCTCGTCGCCCGTGAGCAGCGCACCGTCCTCAGCGATTCGTATCTCTGTCGTCGGTGCCTGTAGCGTCGTGACAAGACTGTCGTGTGTCGTCTCGCCGACTTTGAGCGACCGGTATGTTCCCGGCAACTCGTCCGCATGTGTAGGAGATCCCGTGGGTTCCGGCACTACGGTGTCATCCCCTGAGAAATACTCTTCGAGTATCGTCTCTGGGATCGACTCTCTGGGGGCCGTAGCGTTCGCGCTGTTGAACGAGATGAAGAGTCCAAACCCAACTTCTGGGACGAGAATCAGGTTACTGTGGAACGTCGGCGTCCCACCGTTGTGGCCGATCGCACGAATATCGGCATCGTGTCGCTCAACGAATCCTAACGCCGTTCCTGCGAGTGTCTCGTGGTGCGTGAACCATTGGCGCTGAATGAGATCGATGACCTCGGCATCGAGGACCTGCTCGCCATCAATAATCCCGCTATTCACGTGGAGCTGCATAAATTGGGCCATGTCAGCTGCGCTGGCTGAAAGGGCCCCTGCGGGTGAGATACCGAGGCCAGCAAATTTGGCGTCAAGTCCCCCATCGTGCCCGGTCGCGTGAGCGGAGTAGAGTTCATCTGAAAGTGGCTGGCGGAAACTACTCGTTTCCATGCCGGTAGGGCCGAGCAGTTCATCCTCCATCACGGCTGGAAATCGATCACCGGCAACCGACGCGAGCACCTGTCCGGCGAGCGCAGCGCCGTGATTCGAATACGATCCGAGAGTACTGGGCGCTCGAACCTGTGCCGGCATCGGCGCGAGATGTGACTGGAGAGATTGGACATCGGCCGGATCCGCGTACCACATCCCACGGTTGGTCGACTCAAAGCCGCCGGTGTGTGTCGCCAGATTCGCAAGCGTAACTGGGTCCTCCCAGCTGACCAAGTCGTCCTCAAGATACTCCGAAACTGGCGTTTCCAAGTCCACCTCACTATCACCTGCGAGCCGGGCGATCGCCGTCCAGACGACGGGTTTCGAGACCGATCCAACCCGGAACGGCGTCGTCGGCTCCACCGAGTCCCCGGTCTCACGATCGGCAACGCCATATCCTCTAGTCATCGAGATCTCACCATCTCTGACGACTGCGACGGTTGCTCCGGGTATCTCGTACTCGTCAAGACTCTCAGTGACCAGTTCCTCAACGCGGTTCTCGATACCGGTCAGATCAATCTGAGCCAATTCCCCGTAGTCGACGTCGGTGACAGAATCTGTCTGCGGAGATTCTGCCTTTGTGTTAACAGAGGGAACAACCGCTCCTGCGGTGGCCGCACCGACACCCACAATAACATTCCGGCGAGTGGTGGCTGGGGAAGACGTGGAGGGCTTATCAGTCATGTTGCTGGTTATACCGTCTCTGTCTGGGATCATTTCCCGGTTGCCAGAAAACAATTTGGGCTAGGTATCTCACGTATTCCCCATCAGAGAGGTTTCGGCTCTCAGTGTGTTCGTTATGAGGCAAAGCGTTGCGATGGTACAATGAGCCCACGCTCATAGGAAGCAGATTGTTGGTCGCAGTAGTGAACCTTGATCCGGGGTAGTAGAATCCGTGGTTCGCCTACCGATACATCCCGATCCGCACCCAAATCGCCCCCTTGCTATCCCGGTTCCACATGATCTGTTGTAGGTTTAATCAGTAGAAACTACTATTCGCCTCGACTATCATCCCGAGCGCCAAGGCGCGAAGCGTGTCTGGCTCAACCAGACCGACGTGAACGACGAGGCTGGATCTCTAATTGATGAAGCGCAGTCCCCAACAAAGAGGGTCTCTTTTCGGCTCGGCAGACAGGCCGGTCTCCGGCGTGAGGAGGCCGCGAGCGACACAACGCAAATAGGACGAGTTCGGCTCACAGATACGCTCAGAAGCACCGAGGAGGATTGGGATCCTCGGTACCATGCCGTCCCTATGGGGTGGAGCTACCACCCATAGAAGACGTGAGAGGCAGATTGTATTGATGTTTCGGAAGGTTGTGAGCTGTCCCTCGGGGTAGGCCTTCGATGTGATCGGCACAGCTGTCGTTACAGATTCAAATACTGTTACAGGATCTAATAGTTGTTACAGGTGCTAATATGTGTTACAGTGGCTCTGTTGAAATCCTCAGCCGCTGATAGTTTGTTGGGGCTGTGCTACTACACAGCGCAAGTCGGTCATGAACTGGCTGGGCAGATTAGCATACAGTATAATAGTCCATTACGGAACAGTAACGGAGCAATTACGCTGTGCTTAATAGATTCTGCCGTAATCACGTAATGTGACCGATTTGGTATCGCTACAGGGGGTGTTGGCCATCTTCTTGTGGGCAGCACTGCTTGTCTACGGTCTCTCCTCACTGTGGTGGGTCGTCGAGGTGACTTTGCTTTCACGTGGATGGAAACAAGATACTGAGGAAGTGTGGGGGCTTGATGATATCCAAGTCCGTGTACTGACGATTGACGCTGAGTCTGTCGTCCAACAGACCGTCAACGCACTGCCCGACAATATCGCAGATGTGCGTGTTATCGCCGAAGCAGACATCAGTATCAATGGTGCTCAAGTCCATGTTGTTCCCGATGATTTTGATTGTAACGCGACTAACAAAGGTCGGGCCGTTGAATGGGCACGGAGAAACGTTGACGCTAATAAAGAATATCTCCTCTATCTAGACGAAGATACGCTCGTTACAGAACTTACTGGGCTTCCAGATGCTGATTTCATTCAGTTCACAGAGAAGCCAATTTACACCGGTTCACGTCTCACGTATCTCTGTGAAGTGTTTCGCACGGGTTATCAATTTGAACAGCTGGGATTTCACCGCCTATCGTATCCCCTATACGCGTGGGGGGGAGGTTTTGCAATCCGCCGTGAGATTGAACAAGAGGTTGGGTGGGATGTAGCCACGATCACGGAGGACACGAATCTGATCTGGCGGGCAGCGAGAGACCGCAATTTGACCTACCGGTTAGTCAATGCTCGGTTTCGGAATCAAGCTCCGCCATCGCTCAAAGCGATGATCAAGCAACGGCGGCGGTGGATGTCCGGCACAATCGGTGATGATCACTTACTTCCGCCACTATACCGGCCGCTGTACTTCACTCGGGTCATCGCGTGGGCGTTCTCACCGTTCGTACCGTTGTTGGCTATCGCATCGTACCTGTTGCCCGGGACAGCTCCCGGGATAGGACTGTATTCGCTGCTCTCTACAGCCCTTTTGGGGATTCTGTTCGTGTATATGTTCTTTGGCGTGGTGGGCTATCGGAAACACCCGATCTTGTGGCCAGTGTTCCTGATTCTCACGCCGCTGGCAGTTGTGCTCCACTCCGTCGGGGCGCTCTGGGGAGTCGTTAGCCCAGTCGAGGAGTTCGAAGTAACCGAAAAAGTCACTGCTGACGTTATAGAGCAGGCAAACCACCTCGATGAGGGAACACTTGCTGAGCACGATGGAACCGGTCGACTTCTCCGTGAGTCTGATGATGAGTTCGAAATAGGGATTTTCAGCGACGATGATTAGTCTGAAGATCCGACCACAATACCCTGAGAGGTAGTTCCCCTTCGCTGCTGGTCTTGAGGTAAGCACATTCCGTCGGAGAGTTCCAGTTTAGAGTAGAGGCTGAGGCGTTTCTCATGCTGAATGCACTCTCTTCATTCAGCACGCGACATTTGTCAGGCTCTGAGTATTTCAACAGAGCCTAGTGTCGATAAATCACTGAGACACCCACAATGTCCGTATCTGCTCCAAAAGCCCTTCAAGATGTACAGAGTATACCGGCCACTAAATTACCAAATCCAACGGTACAGACGATGAGCAGTTGATGTCTTGGTTCGTGTGAATAGAACTATGACAGTCTGTGACGAAATACGGGTTATGAATCGGAATTTGAGCGATTATCTCGGAGTGTCTCGACGAGATGTCGGTGCGGGCATCGTGGCCGGTGGTGCGGCGCTGCTTGGTCTCTTTCTGTTTAACAGCTTAGTATTAGGCGAGGGGTTCAGACATCAGGGAGTTATCTCCAGAAGTATGTTCGTTTACGTTTCGGTATTTCCCGTCCCGCCCACTGCCGTCTGTGTATCAACCGTGGTTTGGCGTGTGATGCTACCCGATGAGCCGGCACCGGTCCGCGGTGCCTTGGCAGGTACCGTTTCGGCGTTCGGGACGCTCATTGTATTAGGGATCCTACAGGGCGTTGTGAACTCGTTAGAGGTGCTTCTCGCTGGCGCACGCAGTGATGTCGTCTCTGAGTTCATCATCGCTTTTGCTGTAGTCGCTTTCTGGGGGAGTTTGTTCAGTGGCATTCTCATCGTTCCGCTGGGTGTGATCGGTGGATACGGCTATGAGCGGTTCCTAGCCGAACCTTAGTGGCATTTTTCCGACTTACGTTTTTCTAGTCGTTTTTTCAGTGTACGTAGCCAAACGACCAACCAGTACCTCGGAGATTCCTGACCCGACCTGCTGTATAACACACGGCAATACTGAGGGTCTGTTGAGTGGTAACAGCTTTTGCTGACCACATTCTGTCCTGTATTGAGTGATCTTGATTCGGGTGTGAGAACGCTTCTGTGACACCCCCTGTTTTTAGTCTAGATTCTCGACCTTCTGTTCGAGTCGCTTGAGTCGCTCGTTGAGATCTTCAGGAGGCTCAGCAGCGGGCTCGCTTAGTGGGCGAATATCCTCGAGGGCGGCGTCAACGCGATCGTCGTCAGCCTCGCCGCGGAGATATAGCTCCGCGCGGTCGTTATACAGTTCTCGGAGTGTACTCGCGGCGACACCGACGTCGTCGGCAACATCGGCGATCGATTCTCCGGCGGCGGCCCGTTCTATGCCGGCGCGAACTCGAAGGTACTCCTCGGAATCAACTCGGAGATGACCATCAACGACCCTGAACCCGGTCGGCGGCCGGCCGGTCCATTTACCGGCCTCCTGAGCAGCGTCAACTCCCGATTGGATTCGGCGGACCTTCTGTGTCTGTTCAATCCGAGCGAGGTCGCCCATGAGTCCAGCGATCATCCGGGTGACCGCTTGATCGACCATGCTGTCGTCGACGTCGAGGTCGAGGCCGACTTCGAGGTCCCGGACGCTCGTCTCGTGTTCGAGAGCGTGTTGGAGGAAGTTGTGGATCTCGCCACCACCGAGCCGCGAGAGTCGAGACAGTTCATGAACAACGACGACGTCGACTTCTCCGTCGGAGATCGCTTCACGAAGTCGGCGGTACTCTGCGCCACCCTCGGCGTCAGTCCCCGAAATAATATCAGCGAACCGTTCGACACTCGCGTCGGGATGCTCTTCAGCGACAAACTCTTCGAGCTCGTGGATCTGTCGCTCGTGGTCTTGACGATCGGTTGAGACGCGGGCGTATATCGCGACGTGAGTCACACTTTCCGTTTCACCCGGGTTAGTATATAAAAAATGGATACTTTTCGTGGTTGTCTTTTATCAGTACCTTTTCGACACTCTCCTCAGCGGTCGCGAACGACAAACACCGGTTTCTCTACCCTGTCCACGACGTGACCAGTTATTCGGCCGAGAATTCGTTCACGAAGTGACGGCTCAGACTCACCGACGATCAATACATCGTACTCTTGAGCAGTCGTGACGATCTTGTCTCCCGGTGAGTCCCCGCGGTCGACCTGCCAATTGACGCGGTCGGGGTCGATCCCGTTTTCCGCCAGTCGGTCACGGGCGCCTCTGAGGAGTAACTCACCGTGAGACGCGTCTCCATCTGACTCGGCAACGTTGTACAGCGTGGCCGTAACATCGCTCTGTCGCAGTAGATCGGTACTAAACGAGATGATTTTCTCAAGGTTCTCGTCGCCCCGCATCGGGACGAGCACACGAGAGAGTTCCTCGACGTACTCGCCGGGCGTGAGAACCGCATCGACATCATACTCGTCTGCGACGTGGTCAATCGTTTCATCTTTATCGTGCGTAAAGACCACGACGGACTCAACCTCGGCGCCTCGGTCGGTGAACTGAGAGACCGCGTCATCGATCGCGGCGGTTGCTTCCTCTTTGTGATTTGACCGAACTTGTTCCGGCGCCGCCTGATTCGGGACTAGATAGTAGCCGAGCACGACGATGTGGAGGGGCGCGAGCGTCTTGACCAGCGTCACCGGCAGATCCTCGGCCTCGGCAGCGTTGACTGGGATCAACACTGTCGAATCCTCGTCGCCTTTGTGTGAGTCACGGTCAGTCATATGTTACCACAGATTCCCGCTTGGGTTAAATAGAAGGGACGTTCCGGCTTCTCGTCGTATCTACCCCGTAAGATATGTATTATCGGCCCGTAGTACCACGTAAGATAAAACGGTGAATGACACACATTTAGCTCCATATAACCGGGGCACCTCTCTGTTGGAGAGATGACGTGAGCGAGAGCCAACTCGATCGGACGCTCGGCTTTACTGAGGCGATGACGCTGGGCGGGGGAACGATGATCGGCGCTGGGATATTCATTTTGCCGGCGATTGCGGCCGAAGGTGCCGGTCCGGCGAGTTCGATCTCTTTTGGTATCGCAGGCTTTGTGGCATTGCTCGCTGCGCTTTCGTTAGCAGAACTAGCGACAGGTATGCCCATTTCGGGAGGCAGTTACCATTACGTCAACCGCGGACTTGGGGGCTTCTTTGGCAGTATCGTCGGGTGGGGGATGTGGACCGGCCTGATGTTCGCTAGCGCCTTCTATATGGTTGGCTTTGGGCAGTATATTATCGAATCAATCCCGTTCCTCAGCGGTCGTGCGCTGATCGTTTTGACTGGACTCTTAGGTCTCAGTCTCATCGTCGGGGTAAACTACTACGGTACCGAGGAGTCCAGCGGCGCGCAAAATATTATGATTGGCGTTGAGTTCGTGATTGTACTAATCTACACCGGGGTCGGACTCTTCTTTATCGAGACGGCAAATCTCGTCAACTTCGCCCCGACCGGTCCCTCAGGTATTGTCGCCACGACTGGAGTCGTCTTCGTGACGTTCCTCGGATTCGAGATCATCGCGACTGTGGCCGGTGAAATCAAAGAGCCGGGCAAGCTCATTCCACTGACGATGGTGCTCTCGGTCGTTGGGGTAACGATCCTCTACATGGTCATCATGATCGTCTCGACTGGTATTATCCCGTATCAGGAGCTTGGTGGGTCGCTGGTTCCTGTCGCCGACGTCGCAGTCGTGTTCGCCGGATCGGTCGGTGTGGTTGCTATTGTCTTCGCAGCGGCTATCGCGGCTATTTCGAGCTCAAACTCCTCTATCTTGGCGGCCTCACGAGTACTGTTTGCGATGGGGCGAGACAACCTGATGAGCGACTGGCTGAACGAGACGCACGAGCGGTTCCACACGCCTCATAGAGCCGTCGTTGCGACCGGAGCGGTGACGGCGGGGTTGGTCGGTCTCGGGCTAGAGGTCGAGGCGATCGTCGCGCTGCTGGCCGAGGTGGCGAGTTTCAGCTTCCTCGTGACGTACGCGCTCGTCCACGTGGCATTGGTCACGTTCCGACGTGCCGATCCGCCGGAGTACGATCCCGATTTCGAGGTGCCCGGAATCCTGTATCCGGTCGTACCGGTTCTTGGTGTACTTTCGTCGGTGTTCGTCATCACACAGATGGCACAGATCGTCCAGTTTGTCGGTGTAGGAATCACCGGACTCGGAGGAATCTGGTACCTCGCATACGCTCGGACCAACGCGGTTGAAGAGGGATTGCTCCGCGACGCATTTGTTGGGCAGGACCCGACGTACAAAGTGCTCGTTCCGATTGTGAACCCGAGGACACAGCAGGGGCTCTTGGAACTCGCTGCGGCTAACGCATCGGCAAACGCGGAGAACGGATCGGTGGAAATAGTCGCACTCAACGTTCTTCAAGTGGCCGGCGACACGCAACAGAACGTTGAGGCCGACCGCCTTGACCATCAGCGTGAACTGCTGGAGGCGTCCCGCAGCATCGCAGAGAAGATGGATGTTCCCGTCCAGACTCGTGCCGTCGTGGGCCAAGATGTCGGTGAAACTATCCTCGAGATAATCGAGTCGGAAGGGGCTAACCACGCCCTGCTCGGCTGGCGTGGATCGTTCGGTCAAGGCGAGTACGCGTTTGGGCCAAACCTAGACAGCCTTCTAATGGAGTCCCCAGTGGATGTGACGCTGGCTAACTTCCAAGAACAGCCCATTGACGACGTAATAGCACTCGTCGGGGATGGGCCGAACACGCTGACGGCTGTACGTCGAGCAGCGGAGTTCGCGACGCTTAGCGACAAGGCGGAACGCCCGACGCTAGTTAATGTTCAGCCAACTGATGTGGCGGCGGGTAGTGACGCGACAGAGCACGGTGGGACCGCTATGGAGCAGGGTGAAGAAGCAATTGAGCGCGTTGCCCGACAGGTGGGTCTTAACCCTGGAGAGTACAATATATCGGTGCTCATCGGCGAAAACATCGAATCGACAGTTATTGACGTAATCAACAAAGGCGATCTAGTTTGTCTCGGGCTGTCCAATCGGTCGGATCTCCTGCGGGATCAATCCGGATCGATCGCAGAGCGGATCCATAATCAAGCGGCTTGTAATGTGGCGGTTGTGAGAGGAAATAGGGATGATATGGAGTCCAACCGACACGGCAACACATAGAATCTTGACTCTGTTGAAACCCTATTCTTCAGATATATTTTCGCCTGAAACAGCCGGCCGGTGAGAACTGCGAGTTGAACGGGATGACGCTTCAGTGAGTGTGCGGTCACGCTCATAAGGCCAACACCTACTCAACTTCTTCAAGAATAGATTCACCTGTCCCCTCTTGTGATTCCCACTCCCATTGGTCCTCAATTCGCACGCGTCCGTCGTTCAGTACCGTAATCTCGCCAATGGAATGGCCGGTCGCTGTTTCATCATTCTCGTTTATCTGCGCATATCGAATGTCCCACTGATTTCCTTTGAGAGTACCCACAAGATGGCCATCGATGATTTCTCCGCCCGAGTACTGCGCGTAGATTCGGTTACCGTCCTGCTCGAACCGGAATTCTGTGTCTCCACTCACTTCCCCTTGGTCGGCGTTCTCGACACCAACGAGCGTTCGACCGTCTAGTGAGATGTCATCGGCCATGGACACGTATTCACGCGGAAATTGGTAACTGTTCGCTTTGATCGATACGTGAACACCCTGTATTGAGCGATCTTGACCCAAGTGTAGGAACACCTCTATCACACCCTTGATCTTACTCTAGTTGGGCAATCAGCCGTAGTGCCACGTTTCGGGCTTGCGGCCCCTATCTCAACATGTGGTCCACCGATCCCAAAGATATGATTGCCGGACAAGTACGCCGGCGTCAATAGATGGGTCACGACGACCAACGCAGGGAGCCCTAATTAGCTACAATAATCCTAGTGTGTTTCAGTCCGTGTGGTCGATGTACTCAGATTCCCATTCAGCCCGTGCCTGGATCTCTCGAGTGCCCCGGCGAGTAGTAGTGTACTCGTTGGTCCGTCGATCGCGCTGGCTTTTTTCGATCAGTCCCTTCTCGACAAGCGTGTCGAGATTGGGATACAATCGCCCGTGATGGATCTCTTTTTCGTAGTAGTCTTCCAGTTCGTCTTTGATCGCGAGTCCGTGTGGGTTATCGAGGCCGGCAACGACATACAGTAGGTCTCGCTGAAAGCCAGTGAGGTCGTACATGTCGAAATTTACGTATTCGAGTTTTGAAATACTACTGATCTATGTGCTGATCACAGAATAATAAGGAATCTTTCAGAGATCTACCGACTGAAGTAGGAAGCGATTTGGCTATCTCGATATATATTACTTTAAGATCAATAGAAGCTATCCGTCAGCTACCCATCTGTTGTTGATACATCTTTCAGTTTCTCAAAGGTAGTCGCTGAGTAGCGAATATGGCCCTTAAACAGCCTTTTAGAGACATCCTACGGCTATTTCGCACAGCTCAGTATATCGGGTGTAGTGTAACTCTCGGAATATCTAATTATTAGATTCTTTACTATTCAGAAAAATCCGTCCACTATCTGTCTGTTCTACAGTCTTCGTTCGACCTTCTTTAGCTGATTGGACGAATCCCTCTGATTCAAGGCTGTCAACGTGGCGAGCAACAGTGCTTTTTGACTTCTCGAGTTCAGTGGCAATTTCACTGATAGACAACGGTGTGTCCAAGGCTGTTAAATCCGCGAGTAGCTTTGCCTCAGCATTGGAGACATTCCCCCGAAGGTTCAATTGAGGGACCCGACGCACACTACTGTCAATATCTCCGATTTGGAGGACGGTATCGATGTGATTCTCGTTGGAGAATGTGGCGACCGTTAGTGGCAGTAGGATTTCTCGCGCACCGCCACCGAGGATGACTATCGTTTCACTTTCTGCCGCTTGTATAAGCGCTGAACAGAGAAGAGTCGTTTCTACGAAATCTGTATATGGAAGTTGCTCTGATTCCAACTCAAGATCTGGGACCACTTGCGTCAACACATCTGTCACCTCTTCGAATGCGTCCTCACTTTGGTCGGAACTATTCGCGGGTTGGAGGAGTACAACCCGATCCGATTCATCTAATCCTTCACTTAATACTGGTCGAACGACACGTCGACTATCGAATCCTAGTGGTGCGAGATACGTTCTCATGTATGTGGTATTAGGCCCAACTCCCGTTACTGTTCTGGAATAGTACAACAGTTTTCGCGATATTAGGATAAAAACGCGATTCAGAGAAGCTAAACTCAGTATTTCCCTATACAGCCTCCAAACTGTTCCAAATCAACGCAACTGAGGTGGAACTGTTTCATCGCCGATAATTATTTCATGCCTGGGTAGAAAATGATGATCGTTCGCACACATCGTGCCGGTCGGTTATTACCACCGGCACAATAAGAGATATCTTTAGAATCATCAACTGAACGATACTTTTATCCTATCGGGAAAACAATTTTTCATGAAAGCATCCACCACGACCAGGCCAGAGAAGGCCTGTATTCCGTAGCTACCGCTATGTGAATAGACGCAAACGATCAGGCCAACCTCCCATATGGACGCCGCTAACAACCCAAGCATTCCAAGAGAATGACAGACCCACCCGACGTAGAGACGCCGGCACTCGCAGATTTCATCGGAACACGAGATTCATTTCTCGTGGTTCGGGATCCACAACTCTCAAAAACTGGCTCACATGCCCGCGCACAACTCAGGTCACTACCGTTCCTCGCACAGTTCGGTCTCCAGCACGTCGCCCATCCTGGGATCTACGATAACGGCCTGCGACTCGTCGAATACGACCTCGTGGCGAACGAGAACCTACGGGCGAACGGGGTGAAAGATGTCGGGTTCCCCTTAATCCACTACGTCAGCCAAGAGATGCTGACTGGCGAGTTACAGGATAGAGAAAGCGCCTTCGATGACCAAGATATTGTGCGGCGACTCCTTCGGAAGCGGCCCGAGGGAGTCCCGTATGTGCTTATTACCGACACCAGCACTCCCCGGATGCCTCGTCACACGCAGAAGCCCGGAAAGTCGTTTATCGACGAGTTCGAGTGCACCGTCACCGAATATAAAGGGTTGCTGAAGCGCTATCTTCAGTACAATCTCCACTCGGACTTATCACTCTCGTCGACGCAGAACCTGTACTTTCACCAGATTTCTGCTCATCACCAGCAAGCCGGTCTCAAAGCTAGTTCCATCCCCGAACTCTTCGACTACACAGAAATTCCAGCGGACAGTCCAGCATGGGACCCGCTGTACTATCTAATCCGGGAAGATGTCGAACAAGTGCTTGATGACTACTCTGAGCGCATTCGAGAGGCGCTTCGTTCATGGACCGAGTGGGGGCCGACACAGGAGATCGCGAACAGCATGCTCGACGCGCTCGAGCGGGTGGACTTCGAGGAACCCCGGCTCGACGACTACCGTTACCGCCACCAGAAGAACACATAAATATGACATACACACCAGCTAACTCAAAGCCAGACCAGTTGCTCACCGGGTACATCTCGGTGCGGGCGCCTGAGCTAAAACACATCTACAACGCCATCCAAGGCGCCACCAGCGTCAACGAACTAACGAACAAGTTTGGGCGTCCGACTGCGGAGGGACTGCAAACCGACCATGTGGAGGAAACGGTTCGATTCCTGAATGCGGTCGATCTAGTCGAAAGCCCGTCAGGTGATATCAGGAGCACTGTGGAACGAATCAATCAGGATCGCTTCACGGAGCTACCATTCGAGGCTCGTCTACTGTATCACTGTAGCCAGCAAGAAGGGCGGCAAACGCATTTTGCTGCCGTCTACCGTGCTCTGCTGAGTGAAGAGAGCCGAACGGTGAGTGTAGGCCGGGATGACTTAAAAACCGTCCTAAAGCGTGAAACAGACTACGACTTTAGCTGGACTAAAAAGAAAATCGACATGTGGGTGACGCTGTGTGATCAATTGGGTCTGATAACGGAAACCGATAACGACCTCATCTTGAGTCCCTGCCGTGCTCTGCTCCACGACGCACTCGTACTCGCCCCGACTGAAGCCAACGAAGAGCCAGACTACGACACCGTCGAGGTCGAGAACGGCGATTTCCGCCGCGCGCTCGACTGGATCAATGATAACCTGTTCAGCATATATGAGAAGCGAGCAGGCACCCCTCGCGTACACCCGGCCATCGCGGACGTCCTGCGAAATATGGAGAACGACGACGTAATCTCCCTATCAAGTCCTGGCGACTCACAGAACGCCGTGGAAATTCCACCCGAAGATCTCGATGACGACGTTCGTGGAAATCGACGGGATGCGACACGCATCTCAATCCACTCACGGCCCGACGAAACGGCATACCAGTACCCTCTCACTCAGCACCTTACCCGACAATGAGCCAGAACGTTCAGAAACCCTCAACCGGCGGAGAGATGCCTCGTCACTGGGACGACGATGAGGTCGATCACTTCATCACCTCGGAAGCCCACACGGCGAAGAAGACACCCGAGCAGTTCAGGGAGACCCATGTCGACATCGACCGGATATACGCGGATACGTTAACTCCGTTAGGCATCTCTGGCGACTTCGTCACCCAAGAGGACGTCCTCAACTCTATCACCGCCTCTACTGTCGGAGGGCCTGATAGTGATAATGACCCCGACCCGAACCGCATCTTCATCGTCCGCGGCGAACCCGGATCGGGGAAGAGCCAGTTCTGTGAGTGGACGAAGTACCAGATCAACGGCTACGGAGAGGACGACGAGGGTATCGAGGACTATGTGGCGCTTCACGTGTCCCGCAGTCAGACCCGGATGGACCAGATTATCGAGGTCCTCACCGAACCGCTCGATGTCGATAGGGACGTTCGGAACATTGAGGGTAGTGACCCCTACGAATTAGCCGAGCCAATCGTGGGGCTTCTTCGGGGTTACTGGTCTACCGATCTTCTCACCGACGAGGAATTACGTGAACTCACCGAAGAGCGAAGCGATGGACCCGACCTCCGTGACATCTTCGCGAAGAATATTCAAGAGTACCAAGATGCACTGAACACTCGGGATAAAAACCCAGATTTCAGCCTCCTTACGCGGAAAGATTACCGAGAGATACATCTGTCACTAGACTTCGGTGACAAGCTACGAGAAGAAAAAGAGCTGATTTTCCCGGCATTAAAGAACCAAGCTCACGAGTACCTCTCGAAGAATCTCGTAGGGGACTTCAAGGAGCAACTTCAGGAATACTCAGAACTGTACCAAGAGAAGGGTATCAGACCGGTCCTCATTTGTGAGGACCTCACGACGTTCAGCGTTCTCAAGGAGCAACTCCTGGACCATATCTTCGAGCTAAGTAGCAGTCACTACGACATCGTCCTCGGTTGGACGATTGGGTGGGAGCAGGAAAACATCGACGACGCGATGACTCGCTCAGACGCGGCCACGTACATGAAAGGTCGCTCCGAGGGGTATTTGACGATGACTGATGAGAACGGCGAGGCCTACTTCTTAGATGACGACGCCTCTGTCGAACTCACTCGCTCCTACCTCAACGCGATCAAGCGGCACTCCAGCGCCGACGCAGCACCGGACAATGTTGAGGACGCTTTCGACGGATTGTACCCGTTCAACGAGCGGTTCGTCCATGTGGCCTATCGCCAGCTGAACGACGAGGGGAGTGGCCGCAAGACACCCCGGTTGCTCCTCCTTCGGGTCGTGAAACACTGCTTGAAGTCGACGTTGCCCCCCTACGAGGCGATGAAGTCGAACTCGTTTGTCGATCGGCCAATGCTGGACATCGGCTCCGAGTACCAGCAAGTACATCAGGACATCAGTCGCTGGTATGGAGTCTCTAAGAAGGGCGGTGTTGGTGTCCAAAAGGGCATATTCGAGGCCTTCGACGTTACGCCCCCGGGCAAGAACGTCGAGGAGTCGGGCGAGTATATCATCTTCGAGAAGGGCCAGTGGAGCGGACTCGAGAAGAAAATCAACCCGGACCTGGACGAACGGGAGGTGAAATCTGACGACGATGCGGAAGACGGCGGAGAAGAAGATGGCGACGAAGCGCAGGAAAGTGGCGAAACAGAGGAATCGAAGGAAAGAGATGAAACAGAGGAAGAGCAAGGCTCGGAATCAGATCTCACCGAAGAGCAACGGGAGAAGCGACGGAAGGTACAGGAATTCCAAGACTGGGTAACTAACGGTGAGGAGTATCCGAGTTCCGACACACTTCACGAAGGGGCCGTCGAAGCCCTCGAACGTTGGCACGAGCCAACTCGCCTCGGGAACCCGAATGCATCAACTCGTTATACAGGTGGGATCTACTACACCAGCGGTGACGAAATCCCGGTATCGATTCAGGGGGACCAACAGCGGCAAGCGAGTATCGACATCGAGCTCGAATGGGGGGCCGAGCATGCTAACCTCTACACCTCGATGCTTGAGTACGGACTCTTCGGTACGTTCGACTCCACCGACACCAACTTCGACCAGTTGCGAGCGTGGGCGGACAACAATGTCGCACAGTTCAAACGGGAGATGCGTGAGGAGATTGAAGACGCACTCCCCTCCGAACTTGACATTGAGAAGACGCTGGTGTTAGCACAATTCTTCCTAATTAACGCCGCCGACGGGGTTGAGGAAGATGATCTGTCCACAGAGCTACTGTTTAGAGACTACGATACCGACTGTGACTACGAGAATCCGGTTGGCGAACACTTTGATAAAAACACTGCGTTCGGGCAAGCGTTCAGTGGATTAGCTACCAAGAACTCCGATGTTTCTGACCTAGTTGAGGGCTTCTTCCTCCTGAAGGAAAAGGTCGTAGACTATAACCGTTTATCTGAGGCACGCCGAGAGGTTACATCTAACTTCGAAGACTATGTCGATGCTGCGATGATGATTGATGGTGCTGAGCTACCAGCGGCCTACAAAGTTGGAACTACCCGGAGGCAAGCAGGTACCTCACTTGGAACCTACAAAAAAAGTAACGATGAGAAAATCACCGGCCTGCTCGATAGAATATCAAACTACGCAGCGGAACTCCAGCGTCTCACCACTGAGGAAGACGCGTCACACATACAGGAAACTCTTGAGCCCGTCGAGCGCTGGTATGACAGTAGTCATACAGTGAATGATCTCGCTGGATGGTTCGAGACTCTGCACAAGTGCGCCGGTGCAATGGATGTCCCAATAAAGTCGAGTTACGAAGACGCCTACGAAACGCTCACTGAGTCGCGTGAGAAGGTGAAGCTCACGGACTTCCAGGAAGACGTTGAGCGGTTCCAAAATATGGACGATGTCGACGGTGTAACACTCATCGTACGCCTACATGACTTCGCTCGCAGTCAACACGAACAAGCAGCCTGGGAAATCTACGAGGCCCTCGACTCCCTGATCGACGACCTTCAGGACCAGGAGCATTCGACCGGCGTCGACCTTGAACACAGGGTCAGGCAACTCAGTGAGTTCACCGAGTACGAACAGAAGCGGCAGGAGATCACCGACATCACGGAGAACCTGTAAAATGTCCGGCACTCAGTCACTACCCACGGTCGTCAGGGCGCTCGAAGACAAGGCCAAGGAGCACAAGCAGGCAGAGAACACCCAGTTCCACGTTTCGGTGGCGCGGCACAATATTAGCGAGGTCAACGGGGAACTCGACGAGCTCGTCGAAAGTCTAGAAGACCTACTGTACTACAAGACCGTACTCGAGAAGGCCTTCGACGGTTCTGTTCCAACGATGACCAGCAGTGCCGTACAAGCCGCCGAGAAAGCAGTCAAGACGACACAGGACGATCTGCTAGAGAATGTCCAGAGTGGCGAAGTGGGCGATGACGAAGCTGACCTCGACTCGGACGAGGACCAGAGCGATCTCGAGGTTCAGTTGACCTCCGAGGTCCAAAAGCAAATTCAGCAGATTCAGTCAGCGAAGCAGCAAGTCGATAACGTCAGAGAGACCATCGAAGGCAAGCTTGAGGCCGAGCAGGAGGAGTGGAACGAGAAGATCAACGCTGCCGAGGAACTTCAGAAGATTTTGGGGGGCCAGAATGGCGACTTCTCGCGCACGCTCAACCACATGTATAAGCTCCTAAACCGGAAGCTGATGAAGTCGACCGGCACAGGTTCACCATTCGCGTCCAAGTGGAAAAACGCAGTCAGCAACTGGGAGGAGCACCAGTCACTCCAGAGCTTCGAGGATTTCCAAGAGAAACACAACCTCTCCGACTCGACTGTTGAGGACGTAAAGACGCTTAGCAAGTCTCAGCAACTCACGCTGGCTGATGTATCCCTCGACTCCCTCGAGGAGATGAAGCGCGTCGACGAACTCGAATCGGCGGTCGAACTGAGTCTCTAACCATGAAAGACCCCGTCACCCGTGCGGAACAGATGCAAGAGGCCTACCACGACTACTTTATCGGTCGTGGTGGGCGAGCAGCGCGCAGCGTCGCCAACCGACTCGGCGATGGCGAGGACGACCTCACGGGGATGCGGGGCCCGTACCTCCAAGCGCTCGACATCCAGAACTGGAGCGGCCGTTCATGGGAGACCTTCGCCCGGTCGGCACGCCTTGAGCCGCACATCCGTCGTGCCTTCACGAAGATCGGCTTCGAGCGGCTCTACGACTTCCAGGAGCGCAGCATCGAGGCCATCCTCGACGGCGACGACACCGTCATCACCGCCGCAACGGGGCGGGGAAAGACCGAAGCTTGGCTCATCCCGATCCTCAACCGTATCCTCGAAGACAAGCGGTACGGCGAGGATGGCGACGACACAAGTGTCAAAGCCACGCTCATCTACCCGACGAAGGCGCTCGCACAGGATCAGTTGAAGCGCCTCCTACAATACCTCTACCGGATCAACAAGCAACTGACATCGGAGCAGCAGATAACGGTCGGTATCTACGACGGAGACACACCCCGGAACGTCGGTGAATCAGGGTCCGAGGGATACCTCAACGCGACGTTCCGCCACTTCGAGTGTCCAGGGTACAACGACGAACTCGACAAATGCCAGGACTGCGGTGGTGGTGTCCGAATCCGGAACACCGGTTCCCGGTTTAAGCTCATTCCGGAGAAGGCCCACTGCGAGGACGACGACCCGAACGACGTTCCGCTCGATTTCCTGCGACTGACGAAGAACGACATCCTCGAGAATGGCGTCGACATCCTACTGACCAACCCGGACACGATTAACTACCGACTCATTAACACCAACGCGGAAGACGAACACGAACGCTTCGTCTATGAGCCAGAGTTCCTAGTCTTCGACGAGGTACACACTTACGACGGGATCTTCGGGAGTTACACGTCGACGCTGATGAAACGGATTCAGTCGCTCCGCGAGGATCGGGGCGTCGACGATCTCCAACTCATTGCGAGCAGCGCGACCGTCGAGAACGATGTCGAGTTGTTCCAGAAGGTCAGCGGTGCTGTCGACGTCAATCAGGTCAGTGAGTCACCACGCGATCTCGACGGTACCGTCCCGACGGAAGTACCGGAAGAACTGACGTCGCACAGTCTGTCTGTCGGCCGCATTCTGCGTGCGACGGCCGACCCCGACGACTCGGTTCCGGGGCTCGACGCGTTCGACTACTCCCTAGACGATGCGTCGAGCTACGACCGCGATCGGCGGGAGACACTGGTGAGAAATGCCCTCTTCGACCATCTCACCGAGATCGAGGACGACACGGGCGCGCAGGTCGTGCGCTACGTCCACCAGCTACTGTACGACGAGCCGCTTACGCGCACCCAGTTACACGACGAGTTAGCGGCGACGCTAGACCTCGGCGCCGAAGAAGCGTCGACGCTGGTGTCGAACGTCCGTGTACTCGGGGAGTTCTCCGGGATGCTGGAGAACCGAAGTCACGTGTTCTCCTGGCCAATCGACGGATTCTACGCGTGCCCGTCGTGTGACGCGACGTATCGGTCACCGCAGGACGACTGTCGCAGGTGTGGGTTCGACTTCGTCACTCGGTCGACGTACTGCCGTCACTGTAGTGACGAGCATCTCGTCGCCTGGTACTGCCAGAGTTGTGATCAGCTCGAACCATATACGCCGACGGAACACGGGTCGGTCGACCAGGACGAGACGCACGTCTGTCGCCGGTGCGAGGAAGCACGTGAAGACGTCGTCCAGATGGTGCGCACGACGTTCCAGCCGTCCCTCAGGTGCCTAGACTGTGGGCACCATACCGAGCGAACGACAACACGAGACTGTCCTGAGTGTGGTTCCAAGACGGTCAGGACCGACGACGAGATGTTCACCTGTGTCAACCCGCAGTGTGGGTCGACTCACGAAGTCGAGCGTGCCTGCGACCATTGCGATGGGTCTGATTTCGAACTCGTTACCACTCGGGGACAGTTCGACTGTCCGGACTGTGGGGCATCCTACGAAAGCGCCGAACGGGCTCCGGCCGAGTGTGTCGACTGCGGTACATCACTCACATCGACGAGGTATCTTCCTTGGGTCTGCGATAATTGCGACCAAATCTACTTCGAGGACGACCCCGGACAGTGCGACTGCGGAGAGACCACGCTCGTGAAGCGTGGACTCTTCGAAATTCGCCACGACCAGCACTGCCGATCGTGCGAAACGGGGTTCCTCGGGGAAGAGGGCTGTAACTGTGGTGAGCCGGACGTCCATACTCGAATCGGCCACCACCAGGCCTACAAGACGATCGACACCCACGGCTGGATTCACACAATGAGTTCGCAGCCGTCGGCCGTCCCGTGTCCCCACTCCTACGCGCGATACGAAATCGGCCGTCGGTTCGACGAACTGATGCGGGGTCCGAGCAACCTCGCCGTGACGACCTCGCAGTACATGCTCCGTGCTGTTGCTGACGAGGAGGGTCAGCAGGCTGCGAAACTCCTGTCCTTCGCCGATTCCCACCGCGACATGAAGGAGCTTAGTCGAGACTTCTCGGAACCGGAGGCCGAGACGCTCCTCGACCAACTACTGATCGAGAGCGTATCCACCGACGACGAGACTGCATGGGTACCGTTCGACCAAGTTCTCGAAGATGCAGTCGACATCGTCGACGAGGTCAACGATGCACTCGAGCCCCCGCGGGTCGCGAGGAGCGTCGAGTTCAACCTGAAGTCGCGGCTGAAGGACCAGCCTCGGCAGCGGTGGGACGACGATGACGCACTTCGGGACCGACTGACTCGCCGCGCACTCAGACACACCTACAACCAGCGTTTCGGCGAGCGAGACGGGTCCCTTGCCGAGGAAGGACTATTCGACATCCGATTCGCACCTGAACTTAACGAACTCGATAGCGACGAGCGGGCCATCGTCCGCGAACTTGTCGAGAACGGCAACGATTACCGAGTTAAGAATATCGACGATCCGAGCGCTGGCCGATCCGCCAAGGAAATCATCGATGAACTGGTCGAACGAGCCATTCTCGTCTACGGGCACTCGGAAGACTACGTCTCGTTTGACCCCTCTGCGCTCGTCGTCGCCGTTGCCGGAGATTGGGACGGTATCCGGTTCGACCCCTCCACAGAGCGATACTATACGACGCTCCAGCATCAGTTCGGCTTAGATACCCAGTCGGCTGTCCGGTCGGAGGCATCGCTCTCGGAACGAGCGTCGGTCTCGCACCCACGGTTCACACAGCGAGCCCATCGCGCCGAATACTCGCAGACGCGAATCCTCATCTCCGAAGAGTACCTTGGAGCGACGGACAAACGGAAGCGCCGAGAGTTGGAGTACCTATTCAGGGAGGAGAACTACCCGCATCACCTCTCCTCAGGTCCGACGATGGAACTCGGCGTCGACATCGGTGATCTCGACGCACTCCTGCTGTACGGGACCCCTCCGAACATGAACGCATACCTCCAGCGAGTCGGGCGCGCAGGCCGGAGTTCACACTCTTCCATGGTTCACTCGGTCAGTCAGCGCAACCCGATCGACTACTATTACTACGACCACCCGGACGAGCTCATCGACACCGAACCGACGCCGGTGCCTCTCAACGAACACAACAAGGAGGCCCTTCGTGTCTCGCTCTCGTGGGGCATTTTCGATTACGTCGCAGCCAACTTCACCATTCCATGGGATGTCAGCCGGCACGGCCGAGCACGCTCGGTTGAGGGTGGTGACACCTACCACCGGCGCACCATGCTCGATGCGACTGAACGCGACGACGCCAGCAAGTTGACCCACGTAATGTCGCTCGACGCAGATACGCTGTCACTCGGCCGCGAGGACTCGAAACTCGAGATTCTCAGTGAGGTCGTCGGCGACCACCAACGCGACATTGCTGACTACCTCGAATCACTCCTCGATTACCGCTACTGCGAGGAGTGTGAGCGACGGTACGGCGTTGACGACGAGCGCGAAACGTGCGAACGAAGCGACTGTAACGGCGTAATCCGATACGCTCAGTCCGAGTTCGGCCACCTCATCGACGATGTACTCTCAAACTTCGACGAGCGTTACATCTCTGGGTACCGCGACTACAAGCGATCTCTAGAAGACGAGCGGTCCGACCTGAAGCGACGGAACAACAAACTTCAGCGTGAGATGCGGCGCGCCGGGACCGATAAGCGCCGACGCATCAAGCGAGAGCGCCGGGGCCTGAAGAACCGCATCGAAGTGCTCGACGACTACCTATCTGACCTTGGCAAATCAAGCTACTTCGACTTCCTCCGGGAATCGCGCGAGAGTAAATACGACTACTCGATGCGGAGCGTCGCCACCACGGCGGGTCTGACCCTAGTCGACGAGGGATACAACCGACGGAACGTCGGGGACCAGGAGAACGGCCGCGCAATGCAGATGGCACTGTCCGAGCTCCACCCTGGAGCGGCGTATCTCGACGGTGGCAGTACGTACACGGTGTCTCGAGTTCGACTCGACGACAAAGCAGCGTCAGATCTCCGTGACGTCGTGAGTGGAGCAACCGATGGCGAACACTTAGCCGAAGAACTCGTCTGCCCGGCGTGTCACGCCGTCTACGATCTCGACGCCGACGGATGCGACTGTGAGACCGATGCACCGCTCAAGCGGCGTCGACTCGCGATGCTTGACTCGGTCGACGCCTACCACGATAACCTCCAGCTGACCGAGGACGGCGACGAAGCACGGTACCTTCACGGCGAACCGAACAACCCGGTACAGAACACCTACGCCGAACGCGAGACGTCAATACTCGAGTTTACCCCCGACCGAACGTTCGAACTCCAGACTGCCGACGGGGAGCGGCTCGGGACGCTCGCGTACGGTGACTACTCGGTCCTACTACACACGGAGAGCTACAAGACGAAGTACAAATCCGGCGAGGTAGACCCACAGGAAACGCTTTTCGAAGTCTGTGGTGAGGAGAACTGCCCTGGCGTTATCTACCAGGACGATGACGACCGTCGCCGGTGCAGCGCGGATCCCAACCACTTCCCTGAGGGCCGCGGCGTTGATTCCGATTTCATCCGACTTGGGTATCAGTACGACACCCAGGGAATCCGGGTCGAACTTGAAGAGCGGGACCTGTCACATACGCTCGCTCACGGGGTTCGAGTCGCATTACAGTACCTCGGTGGTGTCAATATCCGTGATCTCGCCGAATACGTCGGGGAAGATCACATCGACGTCTTCGAATCACAAGAAGGGGGTTCCGACATCGCTCGACTCCTATTTGAACAGATCGACGGCGAATTCCGCGCATTTGGTCGTGCGGTTGGCCTCATGAGAGATCAATTCGACTGCGATTGTGAGAATGGGTGTCCGTCCTGCCTGTATCAGTATGGCTGTGACGTCAGGAACGACCCGCGTTCCTTCGACCGTGACCGACTCCAGAACGAACTCGCTCGTGGTGACGTGTCCATTCGATCCATCGAGACCCTCGAAACGAGCGAACCGCTCACCGACTGACCAACATCCCACATAAAATGCCACCGATGAACTTCGACCCAATCGCTCTTGCCAATTCGATGCGAGAATCGTACGCCGAACACTACGCTGGCTCTCAGCCACAACGGGCCGTCAAGAATCTCGTCTCTCGGTACCACGAGGGATCGGGAGAGTCGCTGGAGAGTGACCTCCCGGAGTTCATCCGGACGAAGGGACCCTATCTCCAAGTATTAGACCTACCCCGGATGAGTGACACTCCGTGGGAAACGTTTGCCGACGACCACGGACTCCACGACGACATCGCCGAGACGTTCACGGCGGCCGGCTTCCGGACACTATACGAGTTTCAGGAAGATGCTGTCGAATCAGTTCTCGAAGACCACCACACGCTACTGACCGCGAGTACCGGCCGTGGGAAGACCGAAGGGTGGCTTATCCCCATTCTCCAGTTCATCACCGAGGCGAAAGCTGGGGAACATGAAAACCACCCGCCTGATAGTGTCAAGTGTGTTCTCACGTATCCGACGAAGGCGCTGGCACAAGATCAGCTGAAGCGGTTGATTGACTATCTCTTCACGCTCAATCGGGGTCGCACCTCGGACGACCAGATCACGGTCGGCATCTACGACGGCGATACCAAGCGACGAGATCCGGACGAACTGTCGTACCTCCAGACGACGTTCCAGTATTTCGACTGCCCGTGCGGGGAATGCGACTCGTCCCTGACGGTTCGTCAGCGTGACGATGATTCGTTCGTGGTCGAGCCGTTGGCAGATCATGAGGACGACATCACGTTCGGCTTCATCAAGGTCACCCGGGACGCGATCGTCGAATCTCCGGCCGACATCCTACTAACCAACCCTGACACAATCAACTACCGGTTATTCAATGTCAACGAAGGCGACGAGCAGCGCCGTTTTGTCGCCGAACCGAAATATTTCGTTTTCGACGAGATTCACGAGTATTCCGAGCTTTTCGGTTCGTTCACGTCGGCACTCATGCGGCGGTACATTCGGGAACGCCAAGAGCTCAACGGGTACGATACCGAGGACGAGGACGACCTCACCATCGTCGGTGCGTCCGCAACCGTCGAGAATAAACGGACGGTTTTCCAGCGTATCAACCCCTTCGTCGATCCCGATGTCGAAGTAATCGAGGAAGAGGAACGGACAATTGACGCCCCGTTCCCGACCGACATCCCTGACGACTACCTCTCATCAGAAGTATCGGAAGACGAACTTCGAAGTGGAGAGACGACAGCCGCTGCCCAAGCTCTCGATGCTGCGGGAGTTTCAGGGGACCAAGAGGATGTCGACGACGCACTCTACGAGCTCCTCGTAGAGGAGGACGGCGGTCCCCTAGAGTTTGTCCGTGGTATCTACGCGGCGCTCCGTGAGAAACCGCTTCGGCCTGTTGGCCTTCGTGACCGTCTCGTAGACGAGACTGGTCTCACAGAAAACCAGGCAGAGACAGTGGTGGCGAACTTCATGACGATCGGAGAAGTGGCGGGGATTCTAGAGCGACGGGCACACCTGTTTAGCTGGCCGCTCGACGGTTACTACACGTGTATCAATTGCGGAACGGTGTACGATACACCCCAGTCGTCCTGTACCGAGTGTGATCACCACTTCGTGACGAAACTCTCCCTGTGTAACGAGTGTGGCGAGGAGTCACTCGAATCCTGGTTCTGCCCGAACTGTGAGCGACTCGCACCGCACACTGTCACCTCAGAGGAAGGCCGTTTCGAGTATTTCCAGCGGGAAGAGTGTCAGTGTGAAACCGTCGATGGTGAAACCCCAGAGATGGTACGTGTTCACTGGCGGCCGTACTACGAATGCACTGACTGTGGTGAACGCCAGAAAATCGATCATCAGCACGACTGCCCAGTCTGTGACGCCGCACTGGTCCTCGACCATTCGATGGAGAACCACGTCTGTACCAACCCCGACTGTGATGGGGAACTAACTGTCGAAGAGGCTCAGGAGCCCGAATGCCACTCCTGTCACTCCGCCGCTCTGGAACCGCTCGCAGACGAGGATGTCAAGTATTGTACCGAATGCGGCGAAGTCTATGAAGATCCGGAGGGCCAGGAGTGTACCGCCGAAGACTGCGACGGCGACCTTACACCGAAACGGTTCCTCGGATGGACGTGTGGCGATCCCGGGTGTGACGAGGTGTACTTCGGCCGCACCCCTGCGTCGTGTAGCTGTGGCAAGCGGAAGTTCGTCCGGTCGGCGTTGTTCGATGTCAGTATGGTCGATGAGTGCCAGTCGTGTGGACACGAGTTCCTGCCTGATGGCCCCCACAATTGTAATTGCGATACTCCTAAAATCAGCCGGCGAGCGAGGGGATATGGGAACTTCCGCATAATCGACGACAACGGTCGGTTACGAGAAGCGAGCCAGTTCCCAGGCGGACTCCCGTGCTATCACAAGGACACGAGAGAGACGTACTCGAAGACCCGTCGGTACGAACCGATGCTCCGTGGTCCGGCCAACGCTGCGGTAACCTCCGGTCGCTATCTGCTTCGGTCCCTGGCTGACCGCGACGAGCCCGATACCTTCTCAGAGTCGAAGGTGCTCTCGTTCGCGGACAGCCAGTCCGACATGAAGGAACTGGAGCGGAACTTCCGCGAGCCCGAAGAATCGTTCTTCTTCGACCAGTTGTTCGCCGATAGCATCAGGTCTGAGGCCGACGAATCGGGCTGGGTACCACTCTCCGACATCGTTGAGTGCGGAGTGAGTGACGCACAGCAGTACGAAGAAGAGTTGAAGGGAGAAAATGGGAACGCACCGAAGATGTACGAATCTCTGACTGGGTACGACCAGTCCGTCAGTGAGTACCTGAAAGAGGAGATGATCTCTCGTGCGTTCAACGGTAAGTACAGCAACCGTTACCGTAGTAACCGGCTGAGTGGAGAAGGCCTCGTCGACCTTCGGCTGACTGTCGACATAGAGGACCTTGACGAAGGCGAGCGCGAACTACTTGTCGAAGCGGTCAACCAGAACCATCGCTACGAACCCAGCCTCCTCGACGAAGTTGAGGAGGGACATGACACTCTTGCCTCACTCGTCGACAAAGGGATTCTACGCCGCGTCGAGGACGATGGGAGTCGGTACGTGATGGTCGCCGAGGACATGGTTGAGTGTGCGGTCGTCGACGACGCGACGCCCACCAACTTTAGCCCTGATGAGGAAGAGTACGCGACGACTCTCGACGTTTCTCTCGGGGAAGCTCCCGATGATGTCGTCGAATTCTCAGCGACCATCGAGGAGCGTGCCGAATTCTCGCATCCACACTACTCGCTGACGGCACAGCAGGTCTCGACGTCCGATCCGATGATGCTCCTCGCGCGGGCGTACTACGGCGAGACCGACCGTGATGAGCGACGAAAACTCGAGTACCAGTTCCGTCAGGGACGGTATCCACATTTTCTCTCGTCGGGCCCAGCAATGGAACTCGGCGTCGACATCGGCGACCTCAATACGCTTCTCCTCTACGGGACGCCACCGAACGCCAACTCGTACCTACAGCGAATCGGCCGTGCGGGACGCTCTTCAGGTAATTCGCTGATTCACTCGGTTAGCCAGCGCAACCCCATCGATTACTACTACCACGAGCACCCCGAGGAACTCATCGCTGCGGATCCACAGCAGGTTCCGCTTAATGAAGTGAACAGAGAGGTCCTCCACCAGTCGCTCACCTGGGCTGTTCTTGACTGGGCTGCGACGACCCGCTGGGTGCCGTGGCGTCGCGAACAGAGCGGGCTCGAAGACCTCGTCGTCTGCCAAGATGATCCGACTCCGCGGACAGACTCTCGGCCAAACGACGTGATTCGGTTCACGGGACTCCTGTCATCGACGAACTTTGAGGTCCAGAGCTTCGACGACGACGCGCCACTCGAGGCTCTTCGATCACTACTCAACGAGAACCGAAGCGAAATCGAACAGTGGCTGCGAGACCTCCTCTCGTTCGGAGTCTGTTCCTCATGTGGCCGGAAACACGCGGCAGGCTACGGCGGAGTATGTCAACGGGAGGGGTGTAAGGGTGTGGTCGAATCAGTTCTGGATGAACACGGCGACCTTATCGAATCGATCCTCTCGGGGAACGGTGAAGAGCCGAGTTTTGAAGAGACCATCATCGACATCTATCACGACCAGCAGGACGCTATCTACGATGACATTGACGACCTCGAAGACGAACTGGACGACTTGAGACGGAAAGAGCGTAAAACCCGAGACCGCGACGAGAAACGACGACTCCGGGAACAGCGAGATCAGGTCGACCGTCAGCTCGACCAATTGTATGACTACCTCGACCGACTCGAAGACATGGACTATGGTAGTTACCTGAGTCAGGAAAGTCCCGCCGCTTTCGGCCTGCGGTCAGTCGGGGACTCCGTCGATTACCAACTGTTCGGTGAAGACTTCGAGCGTGTTAGCGATGGGTCGCGCGACCGGCGCATCGCGCTCTCCGAACTCCACCCTTGCGCTGCATATCTCCACGACAGCGAGACGTATGTAGTGACTCAGTTGTCCTGGGAGCCACTGGAGTCAGCACAGATTAGCGATGATCTTGAGGACGCGGCAATCTGCCCGACATGCGCCGCCGAGTACGACAGCGACACAGCTAACTGTGAGTCATGTGGCACGCGACTGAAGCCGCTGGTTACGCAAGTTCCCGAGCGAGTGACTGCGTATCAGCACGACCTCCCCCTCAGCTCAACACCAAGCACAAAGCAACTTCGCCCATCGGCGGTCTATCAGAACGATAGCGAACCACAGAACACCTACGCTCCTGTTGAAACTGATGCCGGTGATTCGTTTGAACCGACGTTCGCGCGAAATATCGTCGACGAGAACGGGACCGTTCACGGCCAGTTCGAGTACGGTGATGTCACCCTCCTCGCATCGACGAACAAATACTGGGCGACCTACAAAGACGGCGGTTCAGACCCGCTTCCCAACGTGTTCGAGATGTGTGGTGTCGATGGGTGTAACGGCGTGATTGCGAGGGTAGGGGACTCGGCGTACTGTACGAAAAACGTTGAGCACCCCGCTGAGGAGAGCGTCGCTGTACGGCCCGCAACGAAGTTCGCAACCAAGGCGGCTCGTGTCCGGTTCGACAGTGAAGAACTGGAACATGGCTTCGCTCACGGACTCCGAGTCGCGCTACAGTATATCGGCGGTGTCAGTGTGAGACAGGTCCCGGAATCTGTCGAGGATGAAGGGACACTCGTGTACGACTCTGACGAAGGTGGGGCCGGAATCACCGTCTTGTTGACCCAGGACGATGGCGAGAAGTTCGAGAGAGCCGTCCGACTCATGCGCGAGGCATTCTCACCGGCCGAGTCGAAGTGCAACTGTGAGAACGGCTGCCCGTTCTGTATCTTCCAATACGGGTGTGTGGAGCAGAACGATCCCGACTCATTTGACAAGGAAGAACTCCTCGAACTGCTGTCGCACGACTTACACCTCGAGCCACGAAAGAATGAATGACATAATCGACATCGCCACCGACCTTCGAACACAGTCACCAGAGCGTATCTGGGGGCTATCAGCTGGGAGTGTCTACTCTGCCCTCTCTGCAAAAGCAGTTAGTGAGCCACTAGAAGAGCGACTAACTCCCCACGTCCGCGCAGAAACACTCCGAACAAACGACGAACGAGACCTGAGTGATGTCGTTGAGATACACGAGTGGGGTCTCGAAGAGCTCGGTCTCACTGACGGCGGGAGGCTCACACTGCTCGGCTCCGTAGTCGCTGTATCGGACAATCCCAGACCACTCATTCGAGCGACGGCAGTGGCGAGGATTCAGTCTGCCGAAACGGTGTTACGTTCGTGCAGCGAGATCGAAGAAAACGTTCCTCGGCGTGAATTCGACAGTCTGCTTGCTGACGAGTGGGACGAGGTGGTCCTCGGTCCCCTCCTCGGTTCACTCGGGTTCGCTACGATCCATCCGGACAGCGTCGAATTCTCCCTTGAACGCATCAAGACCGCACTACATGTACAGCAGAGAACGTCTCGAGAGGTAGCGATCTCAGAAGCCTACTTCCGTATTCTCCCCAACCTCACAAGTCTCACGGATGAATCGTGTATCCAGGATTTGGTCAAGCAGATAACTGGTGAGAGTCCGAGCGGCGAACTATCTGGAACAGTAGTCGCGGCGACACTCACGAATTCGACGACGACTTTCGTCGACGAAGACGAGATTAGCGACGCGATTCTCGAACAGCGCCAAGAGCACCAAACAGAGTTCGACACCCTTCGGTCGCTCCTCACACCAGCGGCTAAATCAGCCACGTCGCACGTCGAAACGGATCATCCAATCGAAATCGACGACGTGTCCGATATCGCTCAACTGGATGATGAGACCCGCTCACTGCTACTCGACATTGTCGCTACTGTTTCCACCCATCCCGACCTCACAAAGTTCGCCGTTGGGTTTCTTACCAGCCAAGGCGCGAGTATAACGCCATACGCGATTTACCAGGCACTTTCATCAGTTCAGGGAGTTAAGTGCGAAGTCTCCGATGCCGTTGTCGAGTTCGAATCAGTTCCCCAGGAAGTGTCCGGTGACGACTTGCGAGAGGAATACACCACCTATCTCGTCGAGGAATGTTCGGCAGTTAAACACAGAATAGAAACCCTATCGGACGCCTCAGTTACGAGTACCCCGACACCGGTCGCGGCCGAGATGGTAGTAGCTGAAGAGTGTGAGTCACTCAGAAGTGGCGATGTCACGCCGGTCTACTTCACATATACACTACCTGCCCCGGACGCTCTCGGTGAGAAGAAGATGGGTGACTATGTCGGAGATTCACGGGGACTCGGTCGAGAACGAGCACGCCTTCGTCGCTGGCACGACGAGCGGTCGTCAGGTTTGCGGTCCTACACAGCGATGACGGACCGCCTGTTCAGCCATGGACTGGAGCACGACATCGAGGACAAGGTTCTTCGGATTATGACACCGTTCGACGACGATACATTCAACGAATATGTCGCCCAGATTCGGCGTCTTCTCGACCACGGATTCAGACTGCGACTGCTTACACGGCACACAAAAGAGCCATGGGAGTGGCGTCGACTTCAGCGAAACTTACTGAGCGAAATCAAAGAACACCGAGATCGAGTCACCGTCCGCACGTACTCCCGGTTCAAAGAACACCAGCGTGTGACCCCTGATATGGACTTCCGAGACCTCGGTGAGTTCGGGATTCACGGAAAACTCCAGACCGTCGGTGAACCCGAAGAAGGTGCTGCGCTCCTTGGTTCAGCGAATTTTATGGAGAACAGCTACGACTGGAACCCGGAATGTGGGGTCTATACCGAGCGAACGCAGTTCGTCGACGCCGCAATCGAGTTCTTCGACATAGTATGGGACATCTCTTCGGCAGATGAACTGTCAGTCGATCGATTACAGGAGATTCCGGATCACCCGCTGATTCCAACCTACTACAGTTGATTAGTATACGGCGAGTTATTCAGCCACCTCAATCGCTAGGTCACTAGGGGTGAACAGGATGGATATGAATCGATCTATGAGTTGATGAGCCACATGGTCTCAAAATTGGTGCCGATGAACCGTTGCTCAACAGCCGCTATTCAACAGAGCAGTAATTTCTTAACAGAAATCACTCGGTCTAGAACTTATCATGGACAGATTGTAGGGACTCCGCTCTTCGGCGTCGCAAGCAATTTCGAACATCGGACAAAAAATCCCCCTCCGTCGAGTGTCTGATTCTGTCAGCTCTGAGAGAGACAATTCCTGATCCGGGCCCGACTGAGCCTTGACTCCAGCCCCGCATTCCGGACATTCAGTCACATCTCAATCTGAAGACATAGATTAGACCTCAATTACTCGTCCAGAGACACTTACGCTACTCGTCCGAGTAATCGAACTCTCGGCTATCGTCATTATACTCCTAGATGGTTGAATCACTGGGGGAAAATATATTCTAGTTGCCATATTATTGTTTGAAGTGGCGAGAACCCCGTCAGTTAGATATTTAGAAACAATCCAACCGGATTGGGATGATCTTCCGCTGGCTTGCGAGTTGCTTGAGCTACAGCATCGTGGTCCGAGCGAGAATTTGAGAACCTTAGCTCTTAACAGAGGTGTTGTAGGGTCCAGAAAAGTTCAGCACGTGACTCGACTCCTACACCTACTCGAACTATTGGAAGACGGTGAGCTGACTGACCGAGGTCGATGGCTGGCCGAAGCGTATGAACCCGCTATGCAGCAGAGTCGACCAAGAGCAGGGTTAGGTATTGGGGTGAAGGATTCACTCTCACGTCGTGAGCAGGCTCTCTTCTGGATGGTTATTTATCACGAACACCGTCTGCCCATGTTGGCGGTTCTCCACCAACTTTCTGTCGAGACCGTCCCCAAAACACAAGACTCACCGGTAGCACAAAGACTCGCAGAGCGAATCGATCATCTCTATCCCGATGTCGATAGTGAGAGTTCCTGGGTGCCGCGTGCAAAAGTCCACTACAAGTGGCTAGTTCACTTGGGATTCGCGAAGGTTCGCTCAAACAATTACGTACTGACAAGTAATGGTGACAGTGTCCTTGAGCAAGTTGTGGCAGAGTGCCCAGACCATTGGGATTCTATACAGATCCACATAGGTCCGACACTGTCGGACTTCGATTAGAGACTGTCATTTACCAGATATCTCTGAGTGAGGTACTTCAAACGGATTTATACGATGCCCACCCATCGCAACTACTGGTGACTATCTAACGTGCGGTTCTACGTTCCCGAGTGGGACGACGCAGTCGACGCCCACTACGATTTTGAGCACGACGAACTCTCTACGCTAGACCGTCAAGAACGCGATTTAGACTACATATGGGATATTTTCGATCCGGAAACAACACCAGTCGATGGGGTTCTCATCTCCCGTGAGCAGGTCGAAGAAACAGACCGAAAAGCCGAACGACTCGCGAAATACGGTGTCTACGACGACCCGGTTCTTTCTGTCCCGAATTGGCTCCCCACGATCAGTGACTGCGGGGCTTGGGGCTACAAGTCTCTACCCTTCCCGCCGTACGGGAACGAAGATATGCTTGACTTCTACGAGACGCTGAACGTTACTGTCGGCGTCACAATCGACCATCTCGTCCTCGGGTCGGGCAAGGACAAGGGCCGACTCTACCTTGATGAGCGAGCATTCGACGAAGAACTCAGCAAAGGCGATGTCCCTGATGCGATCACCGACGTCGTCGACGTAATGGTCGATGAGTGGCCGGAAGAGTGGCCCTCATACGCCGATGAGTATGAGCCGACCATTCGTACCGGTTCCGACACAGATGTTGAGCCGTTTGTTACAGAGGACTTCCAAGGAGATATTGACACGGTTCTAGCTCGTCTCGCAGAGGATCCACGCGCAGTCTACCGTAAACACGACGCCGAGTTCCGCTACGACCTAACGCTGCGGAACGCCCAAGAGATGTATGACCTCTACCAGCGTCGTGACTACGCGTTCCGACTGATGGTTGCCATCCAGGGCTGGAACCCCGACACATACAGTAAGGCCGCTGAGGAGGTGCTTGATATTGGCTACGACTACCTCGGAATTGGAGGCGTTGCAGGTAGTCCAACTCACGACGTCCGTGGAATCGTTAAAAGCGTCGGAAAGACGATCAAGCAGTTCGAACGGGAACACAACACACGTATCGACTCACACGTCTTCGGCTTCGCGAAGACTGAAGCGTTCGAGACGATCGGTCGCTCGGGGATGACTAGTTTCGATAGCGCCAGTATGCTTCGTTCGGCGTGGACGGGTGGACAGAATTATCGCCTTGATAATGGCGAACGCTACGATGCCATTCGAGTTCGCTATCCATCGAGCCGAGACGATCTCGACGAAGCTGTCGAGAAATCCCTACGCGGTCGTGAAACACTGGTAGCGCTCCGAGCATACGATGTAGGAGATCCTATTCGTGATGCTCTCGAGAGTTGGTACGAGCGGGCCGAGAAGGTACTACCAGCGACGAGAGAATATCTGCGGGAACATCGCCACGAGGACCAGTACGACGAGTCACTCCTACAGGACATAGAAAGGGCATTCCGAGAGGATTTCGAGTATGGACGTGAGCTTCAGGCGAGCTTCAGCGATAATCTACGTAGTAAGCTAGTCAAGCTCCTGCGGAAAGATACCTCGGCTGCCCCAGTATCGTTCGAGGAATACGACGAACTGCTTAGCACGGCGGTAGACGTATTCGAGGCGTTCCCACACGCGAAGACCGGTTTGGACGAGCCGTATGTCGTCAGTGATTATGACCGAGTCTGGGCGATTGTCAGGGATTATGCTACTTGGATCGGTGACGACGACCTGCTCGAAGAGTATCAAGACACCCTTCGAAGTCGTCCGTGGGAGAAATGTGACTGTCCAATCTGTAGAGAGCATGGTATCGAGATTTGTATCTTCCGAGGGAACGATCGGAATCGGAGACGAGGGTTCCACAATACACGCCGCTTCTACGATGAATTCGAAGAAGACCTTCCGAAGATCCTCGTCGCGACCCAGGGTGATGCGGCCCTCAGTGGCTACGATACTGTTGAAGACTATCTGCGCGACAAATACTCCTCGTTCTGGACTCAGACACATGACCTTCCGGTCGCAGAGATTGGTGTACTAGATGCGAACGGTGTGAGTGAGTGGTGGGAAGAAACTCCCTCGCTCGTCTCGTTCGCCCCAGATCGTATGGCAGCAAACGTCGGCGAACAAGCAGCGAGGTACCAACACCTCTTTGTACACACCTCGGATGATGGGCTTGACGAAGAAACCGTAGCGGCTGCTCGGAAAAACGGTTGCGAGGTACACACCAATAGCAACCCTCGAGACTTGCGTGATGAAATACTCGAGGTCTGCGGGCAGAACTATACAGCCAGCGACGATTTCGTGCCTCATCCACCTGAGATCGATACCGAAAACGGATTGGACATCCTTGTCATCGACCAGTGTTCAGGATCGAAGGAGATACCAGACGACGCGCCTATTTTCGGTAAAGAGGAAACTCTCCAGTTCTCTCGTGAAGACCTCCTCGCTCGTGATAATGTGCCAAGTATTGCGGCACGCGACCTGTACACGGGACGCCAGCAAAACCACGTCAAGAGTGCAATTAGATGGCTTCTGCGACAAGGCCACGACGTTGACCGTTACTTCGTGAGTGCAGGATTTGGCCTTGTCGCAGAAGACGAGTATCTCCCACCCTATGAGGTAACGTTCAGTTCAATGAACGTTAGCGATATAAGAGAGCGATCTGCGAAACTTGATATCCAAAAAGATCTACGACACCTCCTTCAAGAGGCCGATTACGATGTCGTCTTTTTCACCCTCGGGAAGGATTATTACACCAGTATCGACATCGATGAGATGGTTCAGGAGGTACGTGCCGACCGGATTGGTGTGGTCTTCAACCGCGAACTTGTCGAAGACCAGTTTGACAATATCGAATCGATCCCTGCCCGGACAGAGGAAGCAAAAGAGCATGGCACGATCGTGGTTGGACTCAAGGGGCAATATATGAAGAACTTCGCTCGATACATCGATACTGTCGATACTCTTCGCCCGGAAACCATCGAAGAACTATGTCGGCGAGCAGAGGAAGTACCGCCACAAGATGAATTCGAGTCTGAGTGATCCTCCACCTACCGTATGGCATCATATGCGTTGTTTCGTTCATTAAACAAAGACAGACTGGGATCACGAGATTCCCAATGGAAGGAGAATATTCTACGAGACGACTTCCTGAATGATCTCTTTGTCTATGTTTGCCCTTCCCCGCTTGGCGGCATCATCGACCGTGTAGCTACAGATCGAAAGCGCCTGTCGAACGTTCCCCTGTGAACTCTGTAAAATCAATTGGAGGCTATCTTCCTCGAAGACATCGAACACTGAAACCGCCTCACCGGCGGCAAGGTCAAGGTAAGAATCGACGAGGTCTTTCAAGTGTTCTTCTGTCATCGGTCGGAGAGAAACCTCTCGACCGATCCGCTCGGAGAACGCGTGGTACTCGCTCATGATGTCCTGCCAGACCTCCGGAGCACATCCGAACATCATGCTGAGTCCGGAACTGTTCTGATCCATCAAATGGCGTAGACTGTTGAGCGTCGCCTGTTCGTTCTTCGGGGAGAGTCGCGCCACGCTTTCGAACTCATCCACGAAGACGAACACGCCAGTATACTCGAGTTCCAGGAGCATATTCTTGAGCGCAGTAAACGCACGCACACCCATCGTATCATCGTCAAGCGCGCTGTGAATCTCCATCTCCTTGCGCTGCTCGTACCGAATTCCCTCTGCGGTGAGCCACTGCCACGCGTAGAGGTTCGTGTCCTCATAGACCATATGTACAATCGCCCGAGCGAAGTCTGCGAATTTTGTGACGTCACTCAGCAGTTGGACAGCTTTTGGAACGAGTTCTGAGAGCAGAATATCTCCCTCGTCGATCAGAGATTTCATCGAGGCTGCCCCCATCGGATTCGTCTCGGTATGCTTCCGGGCGACGTGAGAAAGGAATTCGTACGCAAGTTCCTGTACACGATCGAAGCCGAGATCGTACATGAACTCGTGATAGATGTCAAGGAACCCTTCTCCGGGCTGAGCGACGTATCCAACGAGAACATCTTCGCGGTCACGGACGAGCGACCGTGCGTATTTGAGGGTATGTGATTTCCCGTTTCCGTACTTTCCGGTTATGACGAGGTGTTTCGATTTTCCGGTACTGAGCACCGATGAGACGGTATCGCTCACCACGTCCGCTACGTGATCCTGTCCACAGTAAACCTCAGGATTATCCGAGGGTACTGGGCTGTAGGGGAACGGGTTTTGGTCGAGACCGAGGGATGAGTAGTCGCGCTGTTCGTCTGTAATCTCGAAATTATCAGTCGTCATTGTTGTTGAACTGGAGGTTGCGGTCGTATACCGCGAGGTAGTAGTATTGCTTATCGAGCTGTTCGACACCACGCATCACCTGCTCTGAAGACTGGTTGGTAGTGACGAGTTCGCCGTCGCTGTCGGCCAGTTCGATCGTCTTGAGTCCGTACCGTGCTTCCTTCGCGCCGGTGTCGATCGGTGCTCCGGAGAGCTCTATCCGACCAATATTCTCTTGTGCGAGCGTCCGCAGGGCGTCATCGAACGCAGCACGGTCACAACTGAGGCGCTCACAGGTATGCTCACGAAGTTCGGGGATCGAGAGATACCGCTTCTTCAGATTCACGCCAGCACTTTCTTCTAGGCTGTCAGCAACAGACAGCAACACGTACGGGAAGTTTGGCGGCACTTCGCTTTCTTCGACTGCATAGAAGGTCCCATCGAACGCGTTTCTTTGGATTGCGCCGAGGCGTTGTGCCCAAGCCCCGATGACATCTAACGATGTCTCGTTATACTCGTAGGTGGTAAACTCGGCTTGGTCCTCAAGCAGTTCCAGCGCCACATCTGGTTCGATGGTACAACCATCTTCGAATAGACCGAGAAACTCACCGTAGTGTGGACTGTGAGTTTGTAGAACCGAGCTGACTTTCTCCCAATCGCTCGCTTCGACGGCATCGATAAAGCGCTCACCGACGGACGTTGTCGCGTAGGTTTCCTCGGTAGATATTTCTTCAATAAGATTGATGCGCGTCGATTCGAGGATTGTTTCTCGTGCACGTCGTTTGCTCACGTCGAGTGTATCAACGACGTCATCCGTTGGCTGTGCGCCGTCCCGACACAAGTGAGTTAGTTCGACCAGTCGGCCGAGGTTAACCGGTCGAACGGTAGGGCGTTCGTCACTCATGCGAGCCTCCTAACTTGTTGTTTTGCTAGTTTGTAGGCCCGAGCTGTAACATCATTGCCACGGAAGCGAAGATCGAGGTATGATTCAACATCCTCACCTGCTTCCACCATGTACCGGAAGCGACGAAGTTCGAGTGCGAGTGCCCACAAGTTGTGCTTCACAAGAGCATCACGGTCCTTACGGACATCGTCAAGTGTGCGATCCTTACAGACCGGACAAGCACAAGGTAGGTATTCAAGATCCTTGATATGTCGGATTTCCTCCCCTCCGAATCCAGGAATCAGGTAGTTCCGGTTACCAGCACTCCGGATAAACGCACTTGAGTCGAAACTGTCCACTCCGCAATAGAGCAGTAATGGTTGATACACGAGGCCGCCCAGTCCGTACGCATGGAGATGCTTGTCAGTTGCTCGCCTCGCAGCTAATATCAGTTTTGTGACTTTCTCATAGTCGGTCCTGATAGGAACGAGACTACCGAGCGCGTACCCGTCAAATTCACCGTTTTTCTCAAGATATCGAATCCCGTTCTGTATTGTCTCAGGGTCGTACCCGTGTACGCTAGCGAAAAGTAAGCCGTCGCCGTTATGCGAATCACTCGCGGAAAGTGCCCGCTGTATATTCTCTTCTGCCCGTCGGTCGTTCTCTCGCTCTCTATTCTCACGCGAAAGTGGAATGTCGACTGTCCCAAGGATATCTGCTTCGATTGCCTGCTGTGTTTCGAGCGATTTCTCTGGGGTGGTGTCTAGTTCCTCAGAGCGGAAATCAAATCCACCACTATCGGCGAAAATAATGGTAGACTTGGGTACCCCCATCTCACTCCGCAGGGTCTGACCGTCCTGTATTCTGTCCCACTGTGGTTCGCGCTGACGTATCGACCGAGCGTTAACCATCGCAGTCGAGAGGTCAGGGATCCTATCCGTGTACTCTGGGGTGTTATCGCTTGATCGCTTCCCGATGTTACGGACTGGAAAGAGAACAGGTGTCTCTAACTCCCCGTGTGGTGTTGATAATGACCGTCGCCTGTACAACATATGACGAGCTGCGGTAAGCTCAGCTGTAACTTATATCTTTTCCCGACTAGAATGTATGAAGACCGCATTCGGTCAACGAATGTAGAAATATACCTATCCCGATAATATTAATCTGCTATTTATGTAGCCTGTAGTGTCGAGTATATTTGTCTATTTATTACACCACGTCGAACACGCTTCTCGAGCACTGTATTCGATATTATGCTTTGATACAGCATCGGAGATTGGTCTTCATTCAGCACAGATTACATCTAAGCCGGCCGCTCCACGAACTCCGTAACGGCGTAGAACGGGAGCGTATCAATCAGCGCGACAAGCAGTTTCACGATGTACTGCCCAGCAACGATCGACACGAGCGCCCAACCCCACGTCGGGTCCCCGCCAAGGCCGAGTGCCGGAAAGATAGCGAAGCCGAGCGTGATGAACACGACTGTGTCCACGGCTTGACTAATTGCCGTGGAACCGCAGTTCCGGATCCAGCGATGCCGACCGCCGGTGCGACTCTTCAGATTAGCGAAGAGTCGGACATCGAGATGTTGGGCAGCGGCAAGCGCTACGACGGAGGCGAGGATAATCGAGGCGGAACCACCAAGCGTCGAGACGAACGCTTCCTGGCCGCCGTAGAACGGGGCAGACGGCATCCAAATGGCGAGGAACACGAGCGCATACGCGATGACGAGCGTGACGACGGTTCCGTTGACCACGGTCGCGGCGTACTCTTTCCCGTGGTACTCGACGAGCAGGTCTGAAGCGAGGTACGCGACACCGAACGCAACGAACCCGGCAGGGACGGCGACGCCGCCAAGTCCGGGGAGTTCAATCCACGTAAGTTTCGCTGCGAGGACGTTTGCGAGGACGATTGAGCCGGCGAACACGGCAGTGAAGATCGCACGAGTGTCTTCAGTCTGCATCAACTGTCATCACCGTCTGTGACCATACAATTGCGTGCGGTGCTATGCTGCGGCCCGGCCGGAAATGATACCAGTGGGCGACGAGAGAGTCGACGAAGAGACGATTGTGAGTGGTGCTGCCGTTCCATGGGTGGAGTATCGAAACTCAATATTTATATATTCCCCGAATATTCTTCGAGTATGGCTCGGAGTATATCTAGAGACGAATCCGAAGCAGATGTGCTTCAGGAAGCAGGCCAACGAACACTCCAAATCGGGGACAACAACCCCATCCGAATTAGCTCGGGCCATCGAATCCTCCACCACGACGGGAAGTGCTCGCGGCCACACGGGCACAACTACGAGATCACCGTTGAAGTGACCGGGGAACTCACCGAGGAGGGGTGGGTCGTCGACAAAGGCGACGTCACGGACGTCATCGACGCGTGGGACCACCGGTTCCTCGTCGAGGAGGGCGATCCGCTCGTCGACGCGTTCGAAGCGTCCGGCGACGGCGACGCGCTCGTCGTCTTGGAGCACCCGCCGACGGCAGAGGTGATGAGCGTCCTCCTCGAACAACGCATGCTCGATGCGTTCCCGGACACCGTCTCGGACGTGTCGGTGTCGGTGAGCGAAACCGGCGAGCTCTGTGCGAGTTACTGATGCCGGTCGCTAGTGATATCGAGGAGCCCGCAACAGACGCTGACGCGACTGGTGAGGGCCTCCCGATCAACGAGGTTTTCTACTCGTTACAGGGCGAGGGAACGCTCGCAGGCGTCCCCTCCGTCTTCGTACGGACCTCTGGGTGTAACCTGCGGTGTTGGTTCTGTGATTCGTACCATACCTCGTGGGAGCCGACCGGGGCGTGGCGCGACGTCGACTCTATCGTGGAGGAAGTACATTCCCACGAACAGGCTGGCCACGTCGTGCTCACAGGTGGGGAACCACTCATCCACGAGGAGTCAGTCGAACTCCTCGAACGACTCGCCGCAGACGGCTATCACACGACGGTGGAGACGAACGGGACAATCTACCGGGACGCACCAATCGATCTGGCGAGTATCAGCCCGAAGTTGGCGAGCAGCACGCCAACACCCGATCGTGACCCAAAGGGGGAGGGCGAGTGGGAGGAGAAACACGAACAGAATCGGATCGATATGGATGCGTTGTCCCAGATGGTCGATGCGTACGAGACACAACTCAAGTTCGTCGTGACCGACGAGTCGGACCTCCCAGAGATCACGGACCTGGTTGACCGAGTACGAAAAGCGACGGCGACGACCGTCACCGATGATGACGTGTTGTTGATGCCGGAGGGCATGACGCGCGAGCAACTCGACGGGACACGAAGCGAGGTCGCCGAGTTAGCGATGGAGTACGGCTACCGGTACACGCCGCGACTCCACGTGGACCTATGGAACGACGCACCGGGGACGTGAGCACGTCACTCTCAGAGGCCGGTCGGAAGAGCGCGGTGCCGCGAGGGCGGTGTGGTGAACAGAGCAACAATCGATTCGACACAACTGAGCAACCATGAGCAACAAAAGTGCGGTCATTCTGGTGTCCGGCGGGATGGATAGTGCAACGGCGGTGTACGAGGCGATGGAGCAAGGGTACAATCCGTACTTCCTCCATACGTCGTACGGTCAGCGCACCGAAGACAAGGAGTATGAGTGTGCGAAAGCGCTTGCCGAGGAGGTCGGTGCGCCTGATTTCCTCCATATCGAAACGGGACATCTCTCGCAGATCGGCGCGTCGAGTCTGACGGACGAAGAGATGGACGTGGTTGACGCAGATATGGAGAGTGACGATATTCCGACGTCGTACGTTCCCTTCCGAAACGCGAATCTGTTGTCGATGGCGACATCGTACGCGGAGGCAACTGATTCAGAGGCGCTGTTCATCGGCGCACACTCAGAGGATTTCTCCGGGTACCCTGACTGTCGCCCGGCGTTCTTCGATGCCTTTCAGAACGTGATCGATGTCGGGACAAAACCGGAGACAGAAATTGAATTGAAAGCTCCGTTCGTTGAGTGGTCGAAAACAGAGATTGCGGAGCGGGGATTAGAGCTTGGCGTGCCGTATGAGATGACATGGTCTTGTTACCGGGATGAGGAGCCGGCGTGCGGAACGTGTGATGCGTGTGCGTTCCGGCTAGAAGCGTTCCGAAACGCTGGATCACGCGACCCAATTGCGTACGCTGAGCGACCGGAGTTCTCGTAACGCTTCTATTCAAACGACGTAGGAAAAACTAGCTCGGCCTGCTGGGGCTAAGCTTCGTCGGTGATGTCACCTGTAAACTCATCTTCGCCGTTGAGCCGTCCCGCAACTCCATTCATGGCGTAGATTAGCGTCGCTGCTACGTCGAACGCTTCTTCTCGTGATAGCCGAGATATCGGCCGTGTTACGAATTCCTCATCATCCGTATTCACGCCGGTGATCGGAGTGACAGAATAGTCGCCATCGCCCATTGTGCCGTCAAGACGGACGAGAATTGATTCATCATCATCGGATCTCCACTCGATATAGTACTCGTCGTGAATCTCCTCACTCCATCCTGAAGGATAGTAATCAAGAGCCTCAGTTTCACTTTCAGGCATTGTGTATATCAGAGTATTATACCCACTAGCGATTAAAAATATGTGTCTATACTTCGGTTGGGGTGCCCCAGAAAGTTGAGTCAAACGAATCACTTGAAAACCTGGGTTGTCAGGGTGATCAATAGTCAGCATATCAGACATGTCTCAGCTACTGAAAGCGGGGTTACGTGGTGTAACGATCAGTTAGGCGCTATCCGATGTCCTGGCCGACAATATGAATATATTCCTCTGCGAATACGATGGTATGCCGAAGGTCAGCGTCGAGATCCCTCAAGAACTGCTTGATGACCTCGATGAACACGTCGGTGACGAGGGAAAATTCGTCAATCGAAGTGATGCGGTTCGGGCATCAATCCGAAAGACACTGGATATGCTTGATGAGATAGATAGACGGCACGGACGGGCCGAAACTGACGAAGTAGAGTAGTGACATTAACCTACAATAGCTCCAAAGGTCCCCAATTGTTGGTTAAAGGTTCTAAATTAGGCTTGTAAATCAAATTGGCCACTCGAAAGTTTCTCTACGATTGACTCAGGAAACGAGATTTCCATCGTATCGAGTTGCTGGCCTAACTCTCTGATCTCAGCCGTTTCATCGATTGCCCGGAGCCACCGGTCGGGAAGTTCAGACGCGCCAAACCGTGCCCCCGCAACAGCGCCAGCAACGGCCGCAATCGTATCTGTATCACCACCCAGCATCACCGCTTCGACGATGGCGTCCTCTACACTCTCAGCAACTCGGACCCTTCCATGATAGACAGAACCTCCTCACACGCGGTTCGCAGTTCAGCAGGCGCATCGGCTGCGAGTTCAAGTGCCGACGTAAGGGGTTGTTTCTCACCGGCGAGCAGACCAGCGAGCGTCGCGTTTAGAATCACACATCCCCACTGGCAGCGCGGGTCGGCATGCGTGATCGCCGACGACACACGACTCGCCGTCACGAGCGCGTCGGAGTCACCAGCAAACGCAATTCCGTACGGGGCACATCGCATGACGCTGCCGTTGCCCGCATTGGATCCCTCTGGGAGGTGTTTCCATTCATCGATCCCAGCCTCATCCCACGCGTCACCATTTCGGAGTCGTCTGAGGATTGTGCTAGTGAGTATTCCAATATCAAACGGTCCAGACTGATACCACTCAACAAATCGTCCCGCGACATCGTCGGGATCAAAGGAGCCGGATTCTACGAGACTTTGTGCTATACACAACGCCATCTTGGTGTCGTCCGTGATCGTGCCAGCTGGTTGGCCATGTGTCCCATTGGCCAGCATCTCCGTGACGCGGCCGTGCCGGCGCTGGATGGAGGCTGTTTGCTGGAACTCTACCGGACGGCCGAGGGCATCACCGCACGCGAGACCGAGGAGAACACCTGCCGCTGAGTCACGCATAGGTCAAAAAAAGCAGCGAGGGATCATAGTAGTTGGACATCCGACGGATTGCTACTCTGTGGCAGTCTCCGGCGCGTACCCCGCACCCTGGAGGCTAGTCAGGATCTGTTCGATGTCCGCAAGGAGAGTATACAGGTTCTCAGTCGTGCGGCCACTACTCAAAAACTGGTCACTGTCCGTGTTCTCGACAAGGAGATTAGCGTGGGCGACATCGTTCCGGAGCTCCGTAATATCGTGGAGTCGCGACTGCGCCTCACCTGCAGTTGAAAACCCGCACTCTTGCCAACAGGCCTCGACGCTCGACACAATCGTACTGAGTGTCGAAAATTGCGCGTAGTGGATCTCTGATAATTCCACGTTAGCGGCTTTGGCATCCGCATACCGGGCTTCGATACCATCGATTTCGTCGGTACTCACAGGAGTCTGCTTCCAATCGGGAACCTCCGCCGAGATGAGTTCGCGCAGATGTTCTTCCAAGTACGTGATCCTATCGAAGAGATACATCCGCGCAGGTGATGTGTTTAGATCCGCACGGGTCAGAATACCGGTGATCCGGTTGTGGCCCCCAAGGAAGTAGACCGGCTCTTCGATTAGCGCTTCGAGACTTTCCGCAAACGACGTGTCGCCACTGATCAGATAGTCGATGGTGAGCGGCGTGAGTGCCGCCTCAAGCGTGTTACCAGTATCGTCGGTGTCGACGTCGTCTTCGTGGATGAATCCAATTGGATCTCCGTCCCGGTCGACTGGTGCCGCATCGTAGCCGTTCGTCACGAGCCAATCGGCAGCAGCACCCGGGGCGGTATCGTACGAAACGTGTTCAACAGAGCCAGTTGCGAGTTCTGCCGCGGTGCTCTCGTATAGATGTCGGGCCACACACGGCGGTGAACCGGGCTGGGTATTCAACTTACGGGCTACACGAATCGCGTGGCGCGGGAATGCTTGGCGCCGCAATATTAATGTCTTTGGAGCATATAGAAATATTCGATTATGTCCAAAGGGCATTTTTATTCGGCGGGGGCAAGTGTTCAGTACGGGACAGCGGCCTGTCTCTTCCCTGTCGATGAACTGGATGCGACCGTCCTCCAGCATCGGGATGCCCAACTCGCCCTCGACGCTGCCGATGGTGATGCGGTAATCGTCGTCTCTCCCACGAGTCTCGCAACCGGCTACAAGCTTGGAGGTCACCCAGTGACGGCGATCCGTGTCGACAGTCTCCCTGCCGACATTACTGCCACACTTGACGCCGCTGTTGAAGACGACATCGAGACCTTCGATCTCATTCAGATCGGAAAGTGGAACCACAACAGTCCCAACCACTCGCTTGCTGAGTTCACCGACGCGTAGGCCGGCTACCCTTCCCACTAGAGTCCACAATGCCCGATACCCTTGCTGACGAGTACCCGGAAGCAGCCCCATTCATTGCCGAAGCTGTCGAAGAGTACGGTGAGGAATGGGTCCTAGAAAACTACTACTCTGAGCTCTATCCGCTCACCCAAGTGATGGCGATGCCGGAGAAAGAGGTACTTCCGTTCTTCGACCCGGACACCGATGAGACAATGTCGAAAAACGAGCAGATCGAAATGTACGAGGCGTGGGCTGAGTACCGAGAGAATCTGCGAACTGGAACGAAGCCGGATAAGTGATCAGAAGTCAGACAGTACGACCCTTCACCAATAAACATCAACCCGGCTATCGTCTGTATCGTTGAGGCTAAAGCTGGAAACCAGGAGCAAATGACGGGGTGCGAAGACGCACGCGAGTAAGGACATTCGAGAGTATCACGAAGATAGAAGACCGAACCGACGACACCGTTACGAGTTGTACGGACTCGCTGACAAGGTGATCGAGATAATGGAAGAAGCAACTATCGAGTAGCATCTGTGGTCGTGATTATTGCGCTAATTCCACCCACTCGATGACATAATACACCTGAAACGGGCGTTTGAGAGGTTATTGTTTGAATGCTTTCGCCACAAGCAGTGGGAAGACAAGTGTTGCCTCTGCTTCCACTTGTGTGTAGTTCGTCTGGTTTTCTTTTATTTTCCCCCAAGAGACTGCCTCGTTCGGTGGTGCACCCGATAATGACCCATCACCCTCCATCCCCGTTGAAATATACACCACGTAATCCGCTCCTCCCCGAAAGAGGTTCGTCATGATTGCATGGTGTTTCGGTACTCCACCCCCCACCGCAATGAGCCCCGTCGAGTCCGCGAGCAGCCCATCTTCAATTAGCGAGTCATAGTCGTCCAATATCTCGATGCCGACATCTGAATCGTACCCTTGCCGATAGTAGTAGAGGAAGTTCCCGACCTCGGAGTCCGTCAACGCTGGACAGTACACCGGTACGTCGTTGTCCGCCGCCTGCTTCAGAACCGAATCCTCATCCTCAAGAGTTTCACCTAACTCGCGTGCGAACGATTTCGGCGTTCTCACTTTCTCCTCTGCGAAAAAGTCCTCAAAGAAATCATACAGATACTCTTCCAACCACACATACCGGTCAGAAGGAACGAAGAGATTCCCGAGCCGATTGATCCCACGCTCACGGAGCGATGCCTCGTCTGCGTCCCATTTTCCCATCTTGAATGGCTTTGCCGTCTTGATCACGTCCTCGGTCAGCGATCCAGACGTCGTAATAACTACGTCCACATACCCCTCTCGAACGAGATACGCGACGGTCTCGCGCAGCCCCGACGAAATAATGTTTGACGTGAACGTGAGGTACACAGTGGCGTCCGCCTCCTGCATACGTTCGGCGATGTCGATTGCCTCTGCGAGCTGCGTCGCCTGGAACCCCGTTGTCCCGTAGGCGTCGAGCATCTCGTCAAAATCAAATTCTCCACGAAAGTCGTAGCCACCAACATCCGGCGTGTCGGGTTCCTCATCACTCCCAGGAACGACGTCGCTGTGAGAGTCGTCTGTGTCCATACTACTGGATAATCTGACGCCGGTTTGAAGAACTCGGAATCAGTCTCCAAGCCGTTGTTAAAATCCTCAGCAGTTGAGAGTTTTCACCCCAATCGCTCTGTACAGCGTTTCAGTATAACAGACACAGAACGTTACTAGCGAATCTGAACCTACAGGAACCCCCACAAAACATACACTAAAACAACCAGACTAATTGGTACAATAGATATCAGCACTTGCCCTATGATGACCATTGAGTATACTACACTCAGTACAATTATGCTCCAACCGGTGACACGGTGTATGAGGGACGTATTTGGTTTGGACCATTCAACCATGCCTCATTTTACAAAATAGTGATAGTAAATCTTCTGTTCATGAACGTTAGGATGAGTAGACAACACAAGTTCAGTAGCTTTTGATAACTCTAGTAGTGTATTGTTGATAGGTAAGCAGCCCTCGTCGACTGGCTATTTCAGACGAGAATGTGTCTGGAAAATTGGATATCAACACAGCAGTAGTCGCTTGTTCTCTAGTGAATAGCTTCGGACATGGTGGTGTGCGGGTTCCCACGATTGCTCGTCAACGAAAGCTTCGGAAACGGTGGAGAGACAGTATTGAACTCACACACCACTGCTTCAAGTGAAATAACAGACTCCATTGGCGATAGGTATTTTCAGCAGTTCTCCATGAGAGTGAGCGATATTAACCAACATGCTGGACGGCTCCCCCGGTCTACGTTGGTTAAACAACGACCTCGTGTGTAGATTATCGGTGTAATCAGCGAACTCCCTATGCGAGAGATTCCAATACAAAAGTATGAGAGTTGGTGACTAAGAGCTGTCAGAATCTCTCGAAAGCAGAGTCACTCTTCCTCGTACGTGAGGTTCATCAGCCATTGGGAGAACGCGTCTGCCTGCGGATCGACCTCTTCTTCACCGATGAATGGCGAGAGCATATCACCCGCCATCAGCAGTGAAAAGTCACGATCAGATGCTGTTGGTTCGAGATAGTAGGTCCGTTGACCTTCGTACACCGTTTCCTCACGCTGGATCAGTTCGGCACTCTCAAGCCCTTCGACTAGTCGGCTTCCTTTTCGCGAAGAGACACCCAGCTCTTTCCAAAAGTCGCTCTGGTGAATCCCACCCGTCTCGCGGACCAGTTCAAGACCCGCACGTTCGTCCTCCGAGAGATCGGCTTCACCCTGTGACGCACTCATATTCCAACAGCTAACGTGTATCCATTATAATCGTTCTTTCTATTGCTAACACTGGTTATGATATTGGTCGTGATTGCTGTGCTGATCAGGTTGAGCCACCGGGGTGATGCTCTCAATAGTCACCGGCAGAGTCGAACACATCGGTAAAATTCTGAAGAATATCTTGTGACGACTTCCCATCAGCACGAGATGGGATTGGATCTTCCCGGCATTCGATCTCAAGTGTTTGTGCATCCGATATCGGATGCGGATCAGTTGTCACATTGAGAATTGCCGTGTGATAGATAGCAAGGAGTCGGTGATCATGGACACTAACGTGATCGATGCCAGCCCGATTCAGGACTGCTGGAATATCCGTGGGGCCAGAGAGAGATACCGAGACGGTTGGAGAATCCGGGTCACCCATACCATCAATTCTCACATCAGACGGATAAACCATCTGTGCTGGAGAGCCTCGAGGTACTCGCGTTGGCCTTAGACAAACGCCTGCGTCCGCTCTGCTGTGTGCTTGCTGACGACCTCGGTGACACCCTCGCGATCAAGCATCGCTTTGTGGAGCGCTTCCTCGATTGTTCTCAGCTCGCTTATCTCGTCGGCATCGTCAATTCCTTCCTCCCATGCTTCGCGTTCACCGGGTCGGAAGACTCCACGGTCGTCGAGCGCGGCGACCAGCTCAGACAGATCCTCGGAATACGCAGACAACTGCGCCATATTCCATGTTCCATTCTGTATATGGGTTAGGTCTTTCTTTCATACCCGAATCCGTTCACTGTGATATCAAGTAGAGTTCAGCAGACGGTTGGTGAGCAGCATGTGAGTAAACTGGCCCTCCAACTGGGTTGCTCTTAATCGGTAGCTCGAGAACACCCACGTCAGGGCCGACGTCGGCCGTGGCTGGTCTCTTCTCCTCGTCACGTCGCCGGACCGACTCACCGGTCGGCACTCGAGCGCGTGTGATACGACTGTCCAGACTTGAACTCAGTGAGTTCCTCGATCCGGGATTCAAGCTCTTCGACTTCGTCGCGAAGCTGGTCGGCGTTGTCAGCATCGCTCGCTGCAAGCTGGTCTTTCAATCCCTGGAGCCGTGTCTCCTTGCGATCCTCATCCACCTCGGCTTTCCGGACGTACTCGGTTTCTTCAGTCTCATAGACATCGCTTTCGGCGATGTCGGTGACCTCGAGGGCATCGTCAACCTTCCCGCGGTCAACGCTCAACACCCGGCCACGGTCGATCCCGACTGCTTCAAGCGTGTCCAGCACCTCGTCGTCATCTTTGAGCGAGCGGTTCGTCCGAGCGGTCCGCTGGACTGAGCCGTACGATCCTGAGACAGGCCGGTCGTGATGGAGTCGATCTAAGAGCGTGTCGGCGATCTCCTTGCGGAGGTCGTCAGCATTCCGTTGGACATCCGACAGCAAGGTATACAGGTCGATGAGTACCCCTGTCTCTACCTCTTCGAGTGCTGTAACCTCGTGACGTTCCAGCGCGTCGACGAGCAAGAGCGCATCCGCGTAGACATCAAGATCGGGCTCTGTTCGCTCGTCGGGATCTGGGTCAGGAGGCGCGCCCTCATCAAGTAACAGTGAGGTGGTTGGCTCTTCGGTCTCGATAATCACACCTCGGTCGTCGTTCACCTCGAATCGTGGATGGAGACTCAATACCGTCGGGTATGGATCCGCATCGGGTGGGAGCCGATCGAGGTCGAATCCGCCGGTAGAGTCGGATACCCGCCGATATAGCGTCTCGAACTGGTCTTTTTGAAGAGGCCGCGACTCACCGTTGTCTGTGAACCTGATGATGACACGGTGTTCCTGAACACCAGTGATCTGAAACCGGTCGTTCGAGAGTGGTGTCCGGAACGTGGCCCCTTCCGGAAGCTCATCTAACCGCTCAAGGAGATTATGCCAGCTGACCCGAAACGACATATTCGTACTGAGACAGCCGGCTGCTAAATGTCTGAGGTTGCTCACAGAGATTATTCTCGGACGGTTTGAGGTGTTTTTCACTTCTTGATTACAGCGACGGGGATGAGACACAACAGTAAGATACGATTGAGTCCACGGATTCAAGGTATTTCTCCACGAATCATCGCATATGACCGATAGTTCAGAGACTTCACCTTCGTTTCTCTCGTCGCTTCCGAGCCAACCCATTACCGACGGCATTGTGAAACAGATTGGCGAAAGCGACAATCAAAAAATTCGCGGAGCTATGGGTTTTCCGGGATCGTCTCCCGGCATGGTCGAAGCGTTTCTGCTGGATATGGAAGCGAAGACGCACGTGATGGTCTTTGATTCAAGTCCGGAACAATGGCAGGTCTACAAATCCTTCGAAACCAAGGGAATGGACCATCAGGAGATGGTCGATCATGCGAGCGAACTCGCCAACGAGTGGCTCGCGCAAAGCCTCTCGGATCGCATCGCAGCCGCAGAAAAGACTGAAAATCCATGATTCTCCGCTACTACGCCGATGCGGACGTCCGAGAATGGCACGACCATACGCTACAGCTCTTTCGAACACTGTATGATACGCACGGCATCGCTGTCGAGATCGACCGGATCGACGAGCAGCACGGACCGATCACGGACTTCCCAGGCGAAATACGATCCTTGACACCTGAAGATGTCTACGAGCGCGACCTCAAACGTAACCGTGCTCTGAACCAAACTATCGACCAGACACCGTCAGAGGCGTTCAAACGCTACGGGAAACTCGACATCGCTGGGAACGTCGCGGTCGTCGATGATGAGAGGACTGTTCAGTGGGCCTCGACACTGCCAGGCTACGCTAACGGCTATCGGCCAGGGGCTGCGTCACAGACCGCGATGGACTTTCTGGAGGATATCGCCACCGGTCCAAGCAACCGTCTCTGCGTTGAGTGCCTCTCTCTGCTGGATGGCGACGAAACCTTCTGTCCGAACTGTGGCTACGAATTTCCATAGCACAGTCGCTCATGTGTAAGAGATTGTTGATGGCCCGCCTTCTTGCGGTTTGACGGATTTTGTCTTCGGTTTGAGAATCGTCTTGTAAACCGATCTCCGTGGGGTTTAGAACTTACTTCGAGTTCGACTGAGCTGTATCAACAATCTCCGCCAGAAGAGCGTACATCGAGTTGTATGCTCGCCCGTCTTCGAGACTGGATGCGTGAGCATACCGAGCGAAAGCGACTCGTCGCAATCGTCGGGATCGACGACAATATCCGTGTCTGCTGCCAAGCCGCTGGATTCGAACTCGATCGAAGCAAAACCGTCTCGAGTACTGATTGGGAGAACCGAGAAGGACATACTGTGCCCCGTCGCGACGAGTGGACGGAACGAAGATACGTCTCGGCCTTATAACAACGATCTAGTCAGGCGGATCGTTTCAGCGAGGATCTAGAGATATCCCTGAACCGAGTATCTTCCATCACAATATCAAGGATAGCCTCAGGATTGTGGAGTAACCGATGAGAGTTGTGGCGGCCGCCGCCTTTTCCCATATTCACCTCTTTAGTTTCAATCACCTGACTGAGCTGCATCTCATCAAGAATATCCCGGAACCGCCGTATCCCGATCGTGTCCATGTCTATGGCGTTAGTGATCTGCTGGTACGCATCGTAGAGTTCGCCTGTGATGATGTAATCGTCACGCGAGTAAAGTGACTTAGCAGCTATCGAGAGACATGCGGCTTTCATTTGAGTGGGGGTTCCCTGGAGGAAGTCACGGAACCGATCCTTTTCAAGTGCGTCCTGAGCGCGTCGGACATGATCTTCCTCCACTACGTCAGATTCCTCACGATCAGCAAGCTCTCCCGCGGTCCTAAATAGTCGCATTGCCTTCCGTGCATCTCCGTGTTCCTGTGCTGAGAAAGCTGCGACAAGAGGAATAACGTCATCAGTTAGAACACCATCACGGAATGCGTCATCACGACCTCGAAGAATCTCTTGGATTTGGTTTGCATTATATGGGTCAAAATTGAGTTCTTGGGTCTGGAAGGCACTCTTGGTGCGTGGGTTCAGTTCGTCGAAGAAATTGATTTGATTGCTTATTGCGATAATCCCGATCTGACACGACGTATCATTCGATTCGACGGCCTTCGCGAGACTCATCAGAACGTGGTCGGTCTTGAGAAGGTCGACTTCGTCAAGAATGATGATAGCCGAATCGTAGTGATCGAGAATCTGCCAGAGCCGTTTGTAGAATTTGTCTTTCGGTAGCCCGGTATCGGGCATATTCACGATCTCCTCATCCTCGTCATAGATATCCTCGTCGTTCAGCTGTTGCCCGATCGTCGAGATGACCTGGACTTCAGTTGAGGACTTCGAGCAATCTAGATACGTATGGCCGATTCGAATATCATCAACTGACGCATTGACAGCTCGACGAGTAACGTATCGGGAGACGAGAGATTTTCCCGTTCCTGTCTTCCCGGTAATTGAGATGTGATTTGGTGCACCCCCATAGACAGCGTCATTCAGACAGCTACTGATAGTGGAGATATAGTCATCACGTCCGACAATACGATTGCCATCAGGTACCCAACCGACACGAACCATCTCTTTATTCTGGAAAATCCCCTCCCGTTGAGAAAAGAGCGGGTCATCAACCTGGAATTGTTGGCCGTCCCCATCGCTTGATAGCGGTTTTTCATCCTCGTCTGAGTTCCCCTTCGGTTCCGACGTTTGAACACTAGATCGGTCGTTTTGACCGCCTGAAGGTGTAGAATTCTGATCTCGACTTTCATCGGAAGTCGAGGTTCCGTTTGACATAGGGACACCGACGAAACCCGATGACTTAAAAGTATTCCCACCTCGACTTCCGACGTAAATCTACCACGAATGGGATCTACTGGAATGGTCGTCTCAATATTCGAACAATCACGGGACCCAACACACACACCCCTTCGGTTCCGTCGTTAGCGATGGACGTATCCCCTCCACAGGAAAGGTAGGAAGAAACACGTTTTAGGGGATAAAACACGTCTCTATACGGTATCTAGCCGTTTCTACCTGTTAGCAAGTTTCGTCACGAACGTAGTAGTCGCTTCGCTTTACTCTTCTTTGAATTTCGTCTCGCGGAATTGTTTTGACGCTATTGTAATAAAGCTAGGGTGAAATAACTCATTTCTTATATTTTCTCATTGTGGCACAGAATACAGGTAGCTACCACTAGTCTCAGTCTAATTACCTACTTTCCGTATCTGCTAACGTCGGAACCGGTGGGGTGTGCCTGGTCATAGCGATCTTGGGCTAGGTAGTCCACATATACCTAACGACGGAACCGAAGGGGTGTGGGCCAGATATCGAGCAGTGATTGAGTTTCTTGACTATAGTTCTCGTCTCTAACTTTCGCTATTCGACATTTAAGACCCGTTCCACTCGTGGAATACTGAAGAATTTACGCTTGATGAGGTTCCTCAGTTATTCTCCACTCGTCTTTTCACCTCAGTCGTCCCGCTTCCCTACTAATCTAAGCAGTAGATTCGACACGCTAACGTCGGAACTGGTGGGGTGCCCCCTCCCGATATCTGGAGACTTCATCCGATTTATCCCTCGTTTACGACGGAAGTCTTGGGGTGTCCCCTTTTCGATAACGTCGGAACCCGTGGGGTGTTGACCGTCTCGCCTTACGACGGAACTGGAGGGGTGTCCCTTCTCTGGATTTTTCTCCCCCCCACGTTGAACGGAGTCGATTCGTCGATGCCACGACTGCCTCGATGTCTCTATCCTGCGGAGATTTATAACCGAAAACGCGGCTAAACCGGTTACCGATGACTGCCCCCACACCAAATGACCCATTCGACACCGATGTACCCTCCACCACACCGCTGTACTCCCCTGTCACCGCCACGAACATCTACCACGCCGTAACCGACCTCGGATATCCTACCGAGTACGTCACTATCATCTCTCGCGCACTGGATGAATTTCAACTCGCCATCTCCGCTGCCAATGACGGTCATTTTCTGCTCGACCAGCTCGTACCGCAGGCTGAACGCTTCGAGGTCCTCGGCGTCGACCGTATCTCCGGCCGTAACCGACTTGAGGATCTCCTGTTTTTCAGCGGCCCCTATGCAAAGACGATCCTCACCGACGCCGTCGGCATCGCGATGCCCGAGTTCGAGGGTCCCGCCACAGGACACCCCTACCCAATGTCGCCCTCATCGTTTGGCGTCGACGACGACCATCAGCAGCGAGGACACGAGAACGTCACCGAGGATGATTCCAATCGCGACAGTGAAAGCAAACCGAGGTATGGATATGCCGACATCGACATCGATATTGACTTCAGGATCTCGTCGCTCGACGAGGGTCGACTCCTTCCCGGGGTACACTCGCAGGTAATGCGCGCCGAGGTTCAGCAGATTGTAGAACTCGCGTTCGTCTATTATCGAACGGAACCTGGACTGGTGAACGAACTCGATCCCGTCGTCGGTTGTACCTTCGCCGTCAGGTCGGCCCCCCACGATGACATCGTGATGGCTGAACCTGGCCCGCGAACTGTGCCACTTCCCGGCGACACACGCGTCGCCTGAGTTACCAAGAACCAGCTCAGCGTCCAATTGAGAATCCTGATCTGGATTCGGTGTTGTCTTCCTACCCAAATCTCGATGCGAGACTATAGACGAGTCCGACCCCGCCAGCGACTACCGCGATGGCTCTCGGGACGAAAAGCGCATATTCGGTACACACGTTCCGGTGAGGAGATTCGGTCCCGCGCCGTTGAGGAGGCAGACCGTGAACTGATACGAATCCCAGATGAGCACCGCACCCGCAAGCAGATCCACGGCACTCAGTGCTAAGACGCCCAACTTCCCACTGGACGCCGCGGTCATCGCCGAGGTCATCGCATCACCCAGCGGAGGCCTCGTAGGAAGGCTCGACCGGCCACTCGAAGGACACGCAGCCCGTTGAACCCACCTATGCCGTAGCCACTCCCCGTCGAGTGACCGTGAATCCCGTTATGGCAGTACTGGCAGACCGTCACCAAGTTCCCAAGGTGATGCCAGCCCCCATCGCGAAGCGACTGCCGATGATGAGCGTGTAACACGACCCCGCCATCTCCAGCGTGGGGGCCACTCCGTCGCCCACACTGCTGACATGTGTAGTTGTCGCGCTTGTAGACCGCCTTCCGACGAGCATCCCAGTCCGGCGGGTATTTGCCGTCGTGAGCTCGCGGATCGTCAAACTGACCGTTAATTCTGGAACGACCACCGAACATGACTAGTCGAGATCGGTGTCAACCCCGGATGAGTCGCCGAGTTGCTTCCCCAGCTCCTCCGGCGGCAGCGACTCTCTTACGAGCTCCTCAGAGTCGTCGCCGTCGTCACCCGTGAATTCAGCCGAGCTCTCGGACTCGACTTTCCGAGGGCGCTTCTCGAAGGTCTCTTCGTCGAGGCTCGTCCCGTTCACCGAGTTGAGGCCGTTCGCATCGAGGAGGTCCTGAAGAGCGAACGCTGCGACGTGCGCGAACGACGACCCATCGTGACCGTACTGTTCGCGAGCGAGTGCTGCTACTTTCGGAGATGTCTCACGAGCAGCGTGAACGCGCTCGAGCGTCTGAGCCGCTGTTTCAAACACCCACGCATTCCGCGTCTGCAGGTCGATTACGCCGACGTCCTCGGGAATGATCGAGACGTTCACCGCACCGTCGTCTGTGTTGTAGGTCCGTGGCTTACCGACGATCGTGACGAATTCCGGCGGCTGCACCTTCTTAAGTTGCTGGAGCGCGTCTGTCTGATACTCGCCGGCGTACACCCAGAACGTCCCGGTCGGGTCGACGACAGAAGCCCGGAGATACTCTGCGCTCTCCCCGACGTCTTCGATATCTGTGACTGTTCCTGTGATGCAGATTCGGTTGGCTCGCTCACCAGTCGGAAGCGCAACGTAGACCGGCGCGCGCTCATCTTGTGAGGTTTTGAATGTGTAGGTCGCCGTGTTCAGCTCTGCGGCGAAGACGCGCTTGGCGACTTCGCGAGTCGGTACGTCCATCTGCTGGGGGGTGGTGTCTGTTGCTGCCATCGGTCTTAGTTCCCTCCCGCCGCCACCGGCGCGTCATATGTCTGAGGGAGATCCTCGATGCTCTCGGTCGTCAGACCTGGCCCATCGTAGCCGTAATCGGAAAGCAAGTCATCAACCGCATCGTGGTAGCCCTGAGCGAAAGCCCTGCTCGATGATTCCATGACCTCATCAACGAGGAGATACCGACCGAGAAGTGGCCCTTCGATCGTGTATCGACGGCCGATGAGCACTTCGGTCAGTCGTCGCTCAACCACGCTGATATCGATGGCGTCCGACGCCATCTCCATCGCCGTCTCCAGGTCGATGCCAGTTACGACTTCCGTCATTCCGGCGGTGAACAGACACTCCTGAACGGACTTTCCATCGTCGAGGACGCCTTTAATTCGGAGGTCGAATTCACCCTTGTTCGGGCCGTGCTCGCCGCACTCGTCCTGCTGAATTACACGCGTACACTCCGGATTTGTGCACCGCTTGATGAGGCCGGATTGACTCTGTATCGCAACGAACACACCCTCATAGACAGTCGTCATCATCCCGACCGTGCCGATGGCCTCCTGGCTGTCCATCGCGTGTTCAATGATTTCGCTCCGCGAGTTGATTTTCAACGAGTAATTACCGTCGTACTCGTCGACGACGACGTCTTTGAACGTGTACGTCATTTCTTCCTCGAGGACCGGGGGATTCGACTTTGCCCACGCGACGAACTTCATCCGGCCGCTCTCGTCACCGACGAGGCCAACTTGGTGGATCGAGTCTTCACGGGGTTCCCAGAGTTCGACGATTTTCGCTCGCACCGTCACCCACACGCCGTCACTGGTGCATTCAGCGAGTGGGAGTGGTTCCTCGGTCGTTCCCTGGTCGCCGCCCCGAAGTGAGGCCCAGAACGCTTCCGTGTCCACACCCGCCTCTTTGAGGATATAGTTACGGACGCTGTCGAAGGCCGCGTTCCTCGGCACTCGATACGTGTTCACGTAGGAGTCGAATAACGTCTCGAGGGCGTCGACGTCGTAGTCATCTACTTGGTCGTCCGACAGGTGGGGGGCCACCTGCTCGTGGAGGAGTTGGGCATCTTCTCGGAGGGTGTTCATGTCCACTCAAATATACGCTCTATCTCGGTATAAACTGGGCCAGAAAAATAGGCTGCTATCGGGCGATTTTCGTCGCTATTCCCCGCAATCCCGCAGATTTCCACTGAGCGTCACGGGCCACGAATGCGGACACACCCCCCTCTATCGAAGTGACCTCAACGACGAGATCAAGACATCGCGATACGTGGCCTTGTTGCCAGCCATGCCGGAGTACCGTACTGCTACAGACCGTGGCACAGCGGATAGTGGGGGGTGTATGAACCTCGAGAGCCCCGATGTCGCGAACAGAGCCGCTGGCCCGGAAGAAGCGAGCCGGCGATTCCTACGCAACAGAGTGAAGTCGGAAGTCGGTTTAGCTGTTGCGTAGGACTGACCGCCCGGCCGTTCTCGCGCTGCTACGCCACAGAAATCCCGTCACCGCCATTCCGAATCCCCCGACCCTGTGAGAGCGTCTTCCCTACTGATAGCCGCGAGTAGGGCCGTTGGGCCCGGAATCTCTCTCGTCATCTGCTCGCACGCCCGCCTTCGCTTCCGGCGAGTCAGTGGTCCCAGTATCCGAGTCGTCGTCGGCTGGGAGTTCGCCCGTCTCGTTCGCCGCCGCTAACTCCGCCGACAGCTCCTCGAGAGCGTCCTTCGAGGGGAAGTCGTCGCGGGTGACCGCTCTCGCGTTCCGGTGTGCCGCACTCCGCCGGGCCTGCCCGACGAGATTCGCGAGATCAGCACCAGTCAGCCCGCCCGTGTGACGGGCTAGCGCCGCGAACTCATCACCCGACACTGCCGAGGGTATGTCCTTGAGATGGGTCTTGAGAATCGCATGGCGGGCCTCTTCGTCGGGGAGTCCAACCTCGAAGTGTGCCGTGAGGCGACCCGGTCGGAGAATCGCCCGGTCGATTTCACCCGGTAGATTCGTCGCCGAAACCACAATCGCCTCGCGGTCATCCCGCGTGAGCTGTGCGAGGAACTCACTCGTGACCTTCTGGTCCTCGGCGTGAGCGCGTTTGCCGGTATCGCGGGCGCCGAAGAGATGTTCGGCCTCGTCGAGGAAGACGACACATTGTCCGATATCGTTGGCCTCGTTGAACAGCGCCTTGATCCGGTCGCTACTTTCGTTGATCCACATACTCGTCACGTCCGCCGGCGACAGCTCCACGAACGGAATGTCCAGTTCTCCAGCGAGCGCCCTCGCGAACATCGTCTTTCCAGTCCCTGGTGGCCCGTAGAGGAAGATGCCTCGCTCCGATTCGATACCGAATCTCGAGTAGCGATTATCCCCCGTCTGTGCGGCTCGCAGTGGCTCGAGCACGTCTTCACGGAGGGCATTCTTCAGATCGTAGTAGCCGCCAATATCGCTGAACGACGTCTCTGAATCTCTCCAATCGTACGTCAAGTCTGTGAGTTGCTGTCGAGACCTGTGGGTCTGAGAATCCAAATTCTGTCCGCTGGATGCTCCGTGCCCATACGTGGTCTGTTCGCCGGGAGGAGTGCTTGGGCGACGAGTATTCGAGCTGGGACTCGACGCTGATTTTACAGGGAGTGGTTTGTCCCACTGCGGATTCAAGGGGTCAGAGTCGGACTCGGCTTCATCTTCCTCGCGACACCTGTCGATGAAGCCGAGTGCTATGGCTGCGCCAACAGCCATCGCCAACTCCCACACAGCGCCGCCGATGTAATCGGCTAAACCTGCATCCAGTCCCGGGGCGACCACTTCGATGATCCACCCGATGGCCAATAGTATGAATAATGCAGGAATCGTGAATAGCCATCCTGCCGCAATCGGTGGGTATAGCTCTCGGTCGGTAATGACGGTTAGAACGAATGCGAGTGGTATCGCGACGAAGCCTAATATAATCGCAGTCTGGTAGTTTTCAATTTGGTTTCCGACTACCAAACCAATACTTAGGAACCACCAGGTGACGGGCGCCGTGATGAGAACCGCTTCGATGGCTCTACCCTTCCAACCGTAGTTCGGAAACCGCTTTCTGGACCGGAGGACTGCGTATGCGAGGTCAACGATTAGTATCGCTCCAAGAATCGTTCCGATGTCCGCACCGGAGGGGGTGAGGATGTTGAGTGACATGGGTTGTTTTCTATGACGTCGTTGGTTGGGTTCGGGGGGCCTGCGAGCGATTGCCCGTACAACCCGCTGGTTACGCGCCAGGGGTAGCGAGACGCCTATCCGGGTATCTCACCACCCTTAGACCGGTATTTGTATTTAAACTCCACACCGGCCCGCAGCAGAGCCACCATAGCGTGTTTGATGAACGTTCAGGTCGCGTTTCGAGGTTGCTACGGAACGATTCCGAATACTAACCAGCCGAGACGACTCTATAATTGACCTCTGCTCGAGCTTTCCGAGCCGATGTCGCCGCTCTTCGCAGCTTGAGACTGACCAGCGCTCACCTGCCCGAATTCTGAAAGCCGGCGATTCGGATTTGACGTCTCCTGCGGGCTATTCGAGCCGATCATTGGCTTACCAGATCGGCGACCCGCGGAATACGCGAGGTAGGAGTTGCCACCGACCCCACCAATCATCGCGGCCGCGCCAGTCTTCGCCGTGAACGTTCCTGCTTTCTTCCCGGTTCTCACGCCCTTCTTGCCGGTCTCCACACGGCGGTTCCGTGTAGAGTTCGTTGTGATGTCGCTCTCGGCGGTCGTGATGCGCTCGCTGGCATCCTGCTGGTCGGCTTTGGCCGCCCGGAACTTCTGCGTGAGGTTGACCGACCGCCTCGCTCCATCTGTCCCCATATACGACATCTTCCGGTCGAGCGTGTCGGGATCGGTCTTGAACTTCGGCTCTTGGTTCTCCATTGGATCAGCGTCGAGGAAGCCCTGTTTCTTGGCCTCAGCCATGTCCATCTCCTCGTTCGCCATCGCGTTCTGGATGAACTTCGCTTGCGACGACGCAGTTTTGTGGTCGGTTTGAGCCTCAGACAACGAGGCCTGTGCTGAGTCCAACTTTCCCGACGTTCCATAGTGGCCGATACGCTTTGTCGCCTGCTGGTGTGCGCCCTGCTTGACGCTGTTGACAGTGCCTTTCGCACGCGCCGTCATGCGACTCGAGAGGCCGGACCCGCCGGCCCCGACGTTCGCACTTCCGGCACTCCCCGCGCTTGCTCCCGAGCTCGAGGCCGCCGCACTCGAACCACCAGCGGCGCTACCGCCCGATGCGCTACCGGAGGCCGCACCGCCGGACCCACCAGCAGCCGCACCACCGGCCGCGCCAGCGACGGCGCCGCCGACAGCGGCCGTGACAGCCATCGTCGCGACTGTTGCCGCCTCACCAACCCCGATGGGCTGGCCCGCCCACGAGATGAGTTTCCAGATCGCCACGATGAGCACAACTGGGAAGAGCAGCATCAACGCCAGTTCGGCGAAGATCAGGCCAACTTCTCCAACAGTATTCTGTATCATCGCACCAGCGCTATCGGCGCTCCCGCCCGTTGCCTGGAGAATCCCACCGTGTTCGATGACTTGGAATGCCAACACAATGATGGCGATAATCGGGCCGGCTAACAGCGCGAAGACGCCCATCCGCATGAACGTCGCTCCGACGCTCCCCACCGACTTGAAGGGGCCGCGACCCACGAACCAGACGACCGCGAAAAACGGCGTCCCGATGTAGGCCATCCAAATCATGAACCAGCGCAGCAGCAGGAAGAACAACGCCAGTAGGAGCGACAGCACCGCAAGAATTGCGGCGACTATCGAGACGATGAACTTCATCGTCCACGTACCGAACGTCCTGGGTGCGCCGACGAGACCGTTCCCGTACCCATAGTTCGCCACCCTTGGGTCGGGGTCAAGGTTCAGAATCGCTATCGTGATGGCATTCGTCGCGTCAATTGCGAATCCCCAGGCGGGCTGGGAAACCCCGATTAACAACAGGACCATTACCGTCCGGACCAGGAGGTCCATCAACCCGGACTCACGGTCCTCGCTGAATGGCCACGCGATGAGCGCCAGCGCGATCATAATCGGGAGCAAGACCAGGGAAATCTCAAATATCCCAGTCCACGCCCCGTTCGCCGCCGTCGAACCGTGTGGGTTCGGGACTTTCAGCAGACCCTTCAGGAGCTCGTCAGTGAGCGCCGTCGACATCTCCGACGCTGCCGTATTAAGCGTATCAATAAGCCATCCCCAGATTGCCTCTGCGACCGAATCTGGGCCTAGCAACTGGAGCGGCACCAACGAACCAACCGCGAGCTGCGGAACCATCAGCACCAGCAGCGTGGGGTCCATCAGCGTTCTCCAGACGTCGAGACATCCGACACAGAACCATCGACGGAGTCCGACCCCGGCGACGGCTCTGGCGCGGCCCGATCCTGTGCGAACTCACCAGTGAGTTGTATATCCAGCTCGCGGTTCGTGATGTCCGGCATATCAGTCAGGTCCAGCTCGGACTCGACCGACCCAGCATCTTCGGGACGGCGCGTTTCCTCACGCTCCTCGATGTACGTCCACGGATCGAGGTTGTTGTCGATCATATGGTGCTCAAAGTCACCGGAGTGAACCTCGAGTCGGCGACGACCGTGTTTCGTCGTCGACAACAGACAGCCAGAGTACCCGGATTCCTGCCCACGAGGGGCCGACTGTAAGTACTTCACTTCAGCCGGGGAGAGGTCGAAGTACTCCTTTGTCGCGTCCGAGACCGACTGTGCATAGAACAGCATCTTGATGTCACAGTTCTCGTAAATCTCGCGACGCTCCTCCGTCCGCAGGAACTCGTGTGCCGTCTGACTCATCAGCGTCAGTCCGGCATCGTAGTGCCTGGCGTGGCGGATGAAGAGGTTAATCAGATCTCGTGTCGACTCCCGGCCCAACAGGTAGTGGGCCTCGTCAAACGTCACGTCGAAGCGATTCGGCGACCGCTTGGCCTCCAGGTACGCCCACTGCAACATCGCGTGAAGGATGAGCGGCATCTCGCCCGTGTCCGCGAAGGAACTCATGTCCATCACGACTAGCCGTGAGTTCAATTCAAGATTCGTCGTCCCATTTAGGTTGTAATTGATACCACCTGGCTTGAACGACTCAAACTTCGGTTCCAAGGACTTCGCGACCTCCTGGTGCTTTTCCGAGGGCATGAACACCGCCATCGGGACCGAAATCTCTGCGTCCATAATCGGTTCGCCCTCCTCAGAGAGCACGCCCATCTCGCAGAAGTGCTCAAACTCGGCTTCCTCGACGAGACCCTCCTTGAGCGCCGCCTCATAGCCACCGTGAGTGATGACTTGGACGCCTTGGATGAGATCGTCGATGATGGGTGACTCTTTCGCGTACGTCTCGTACTCGCCGAGGACAATCCCCTTCGAGAGATATGCGTAGTGGACCGCCTGAATCAGCATTCCCTCTTCCGCAGCGGGGAGGCCGCCCCGGTCTTCATAGTGCGTATTCAGCATCTCCACGACCGACCGAACCGTGAGCGGGTAGGTGTCCTCGGCCGCACCGAGGTCGCCCGACGGCGGTTCGATATCCATTGGATTTACCTTCTGTGCACCACCGAAGCGGATGACTTCTCCACCCAACTTCTCCGCGAAGAACGGGTAGTCGTCACCCGCTGGGTCGAACAGTACACACTGTACGGTCGGATCGGCCAGCAAGCGGCGGTAAATCTCGAGTTTCCGAGCGTAGGACTTTCCCGATCCCGTCTTCCCCGAGATGACCATCCCGTACCCGGAGTGTGCGTAGCGGTCGATGATGACTGGCCGACTCGTGTCGTCGAAGCCCATCATGATACCGTCCTCGTCGTAGATTGGCGGCTCGACGAGGTTGAACAGCGTCGCTAAGGCCTCTAACTGAATCGGGTGGACGTTCTTGATCGTGTCTGTCGCGAACGGGACAATCGTCCCGTTCCCCTCGATTTGCTGGTGGCGAAGCGCTGTCGTCTCGACGTCCTGTTCGGCGAGGATGGTGTCGACGCGCTCGCGCATCTCCTCGAGTTCCTCGTGAGAATCCGCGATTAACTCCAGATAGATGGCGATATCGTACACCTTCGTCGTCCCCCGGACCACGTCTTGAAGGATACGTAGGAGGTCCTCGCGCTCGAGTTCGTCCTGATGGGTGTCCGTTCGCCCTTTCCGATTCTTGAGCGCCAGCGACGTCGTCGCCTGCGTGTAGCGTCGCTGGAGTCGCTGGCGAGTCTTCGCGGGGTTACGCGGCGTAATGTGGAACGACAGTCGGAGATCGACGTCGGCGATCGTCAGCGGCACGAGCCACCCGAGATTGACCTTCCGTGGGAACCCCGTGACGGTCATAATCTGGGTAACTTTCTCGTCGCGGATTTGGAACTCGGGGTGTCGCTCCATTGCGCGAGGCGCGACGATCTTCTTGTCGAGTTTTCCGCGCTCTTCGAGCGACTCAATGGCCGAGACCAGCGGGATCTCTTCGGCCTGAAGTTGGTAGGCCGCCCACTCGATGTTCTTCCGGGTCGCATCGCGGTCGAGCAGCGTCAGGTACTCGAGCGCGAACTGCGTCTCCTCACCCGAGAGGTCGTCGATGGGGATGCGTTCAATCTCGTCTTCCTCAGTGCTGTTTCGCCCGAGGAGTCTGTGTGGGAAATTCATCGGTCAGCCTCGTTTCGCTCGTCCATCGTGCGTGTGTCCGCGTCCACGTCTGCCGCCGCAAGCGAGTCGTCCGCGTCCACGTCGCCGTTCGTCTCTTCAGAATCCACTTTTGCATGGCCGCCGTTGGTGAGGGTATCGGCATCCACCTCGCCGCCGCCAGCGACAGGCACCGTGACGAGATGCGAAAGGTCCACCCTCTGCCGAGATCGTACTGCGAGAACGACACAGAGCAATAACGCGGCCAGTCCAGCCGCGTACACTTCGACCGTGTGCGTCGTCACTGCTGCATTCGAGTCCCACTCAGAGGGGTACGCCTCGAGAAACAGGCTGATCGCATAGCCGACCACGCCGAGGCCAACCAGCGAGAGGGCCTTCGTCTTCTGCTCCGAGGGGAAAAGAACGACGAGACTCAACAGGAAAGCCGGGAGGCCTACTGCGCCAGTCGCGAACGACGCTGTCCGAGCCAGCCAGTAGATGTCCGACCCCCGTTGGGCGACCTCCATTGACCACACGAATCCACCCAACGCACCAGCGCCAAGGAGGAAACTCAGCAGCCCGACGAAGATCCCCGCGTAGATTGCTCTTGGGACGACCGGACGTGGACCGTGGGCTACTGGCCCGATGTTCCGTGCATACCATCGCAGAACGCGCGAGTTCGCCACTCGCTCGACGAAATCGGGATGTGTGTATCCCCCATCGCCGACGGCCGCGAGCGGCTCGGCATCAGATTCAATCTCTATTTCGGGGTACTCATCGGAGATACGGTCGAACTCGTAGTCGCCATCTTCGCTCGCCTCTGCCTTCGCCGCCGCCTCGACATCGTAGGCCGCGTCAGCGATATCCTGAACGTGGTCGTCAGGAAGGGTGTAGTTGCCCTGCGTGAACGAGATTGGCGGCTTCTCGCCGTGATAGACTTCGTAGAGGATCTCTAGGACGGCCGCTCGCGTATCAATAAGCTCCGTCTTCACCTGCGTTTGGGGGAGTTTTGAGGCCACGCGCTGGGCGCGGGCTTTCACTTCCTCAATGCAGGCCGCTTCTGTCTCGCTATCTGGCTCGATATCGTTCCCTTCGGGCAAGAACGCCCGAAGCTGGGCCATAACCCCGTTGTCATCCTCTTCACCTTTTGTGACCGAGACCGCGACGTAGAATTCGCGGTCACGAATCTCTGCCACGTCGACGACGTTCCGGAGCCACTCAGCGTGATACCGCCGACCGTAATCCATCAGCGGCGACTCGTCGATCGCGGAGCCGTCGTCGGCATCGCCTTCGTCCACCCCGATGAGCGGCTGGTCGATGTCCTCGAATCGCTCTAAGTAGGGCTCAGGATCGTACTGGGTCGTCATCGAGAGAATCTGCGTCGGGAACTGGACCCCGCGCAGGAACGTCATGAACGACAGATAGAGGCTATCTCGGCGTTCCTCGGAGAGAATGAGCCATTCGCGGGGCTGTACCCGCATGAGCATCGCGTAGGTGGTAGGCGTTTCTACGACGCCGCCGTCACGGACATTCTTGAAGTCCATGAGGTCCAGCGTCGAACCGGCGTTTTCGTATTCAGTCATTCTGTATCTCTTCGAGTGTTGTTGCCGTAACAGGCCACTCCGCAGCGCCTTCGTTATCTGTGTCTACAGTCGATTCTCTGTCCAGAGCATCCGTTACGTCACTCTCATCGGTGTCGGGACGCCCCGTGATCCAGCCCTCGATGAGTTCACGATGTGCGATATCGTGTTCGCCAGCCTCTGGCGGCTTCCAGAGGTACTCCGTTCGTCCTCGGAAGTGTCGGGCCATCGCCGCCGCATACCGAATCGGTCGTTGGCCCTCCGGTGTCCGCGTGTAAGTCGCGAGGCCAACGACGCTCCCGAGGATCACGAACGGCCCCGTGATCAACAGTGGTAGTCCAATCGCATAGAGGACGATCGGGACGATGAGCGGCGGCCCCAACGACTCGGCCAGCTTCCGGGCCGAAACTCCGAACACCTTCGATGCGAGCAGATGCGACGCCATCGGGATGTCCTTGCTCATCCGACTACCTCGTCGATCTCTCCCAAAACGTCGTCTTTCCCTCCGTCCTCATGGGCGTCGACGCCGCCGCCGGCGCCGGCGCGTAGGTGCTCTGGCGCTCGGAACTCTTCCGGCCAGTGGCGTTCGGCGGCGAGCAACCGCTGTTCGGCTTTCAACAACATCCCCCGCCAAGTGAGGCCGTACTTTCTGCGGACGGAGTTGAGCCATTCGTACTCCTCTTGCGAGGTGATTCTGATGCGCGTACTCCCTGGCATCAGTACTCTTCCTCATAATCGTACAGATAGTCGCCATAGACTTCCCATTCGTCGAGTTCGTCATCGTGATGCTCACCGCCTTTCCCGTCGCGACGAAGGACATTCCATACATCATCGTGTGTATCGAGGTGGAGTACGTCGGTCTCTTCGACAGCGCGAACTTCCTGTGCGTCCCACTGTTTGTAAGCACGTGCTCGGTCAGTATCACCTCCCGACGGCTGTACTTCCATATCCTCGGATTCAGGAGTGTGATCTCTCTCGGTTTTACACGGTCTCTGCGCATCGGTGTCCGTCTCTTCATCGAATGCAGAGGGAGATACCTCGGTCGTCGCTCGGATGCGCTGACGCTCGCGGATTTGGGCATGTAACTCCTTGGCTAACCCTGAACGGTTCTGGTCTCCGGGTTTCACAAGCGAGCCGGGAAGCGCTGTCGCGAGTTCTGGGTGGAGCTCTGTGAGGGCCTTGAGCAAATCTATACTTTCTGCGTGTTTTGCCCCCTCGAGCAGGACGCCGCGCCAAACCATCCCGTGCCGATCACGGAGTTTGCGGAGGCGATCAGCCTCCTGTCGAGAGTGCCAATCAACTTGGATTTCAGGCATAGGACGATGTTCTCATTAATTGGGTCGTAGACAGAGTCCCGGTGACACTCATCAGAAGCCGGCGAGTGCCACTGAGCGTATCGACACGCCTAACAGCCTCTCGCCTAGGTTGGGAGAGCGAGCCGCCGCCCGACTCGCGAGCGACCGACTGATGATTGCCAGGATTTCCATCGACATTCGTATGCCATCCGAGTTTAAGAAGTTTTCAAGCCTACATTTACTGTAGAAATGTGGCCGGGGAGTGTATTTAGCCGCAGACGACCTCCCATGCTGTACCAACCACCATCGCCGTCACGCCAGACGGTGCGCGGAGAGAACACCCCTATGATAGCACTACAACCAGCGGCCACCGGGGCCGCTAGTCAGTGGCTCATCCTCATCGAGCCTCTCTCAATGTCCGGTACAGCCTTCAACGTGGTCTCCTCGGTCGGCCTGTTGCTCCGAGCAGTTGCGGACCCACTCCACTTGTCCGTGGATGCGCAGGGGGCTTCGTTCGTTCCCGTACAATCGAGCGCGGATCTCAGCACTCTCATCGCTGATCTGAAAGACGCGATCAAAATCCCCGGCTGGGTGGGCACCCTCCTCAAATGGAGTGGCCTTATCACGATGATCATCGGAATCATCGCCTACTTCGTCAGCCCCTCTCTGAACAACCGACGACGCGGATTTATGATGGCGACCACTGGAGTCGTCGTCTCGATTATCGGCTTCGCCTTCCCGGTCTTCATCCGCCTTATTGACTATGTCCTCTCGGGCTGACTCCCCTCAGAGGGACACCGACGGCTCGCTGACCGAGGTGCGCCAAAACGACACCACGCTGAGAGAGCGTGTCGCGTCGGGTGGTTGTACATTCCGGTCAGGACTTTGCGAGTGGAGCCTCTGTCTCCCCTGGTTCAGCTCTAGAAAGTACTCCCATCGCACGCGCGCGTACATCGCAGCAGTGCTCACGGCCTCGCTACTCCTCGCGTCTGTCAGCGTCGTTACCGCCGCTGGACTGGGGACGATCACCGCAATACCCTCCTCCGATCCTGGCATCGATAAACGGTACGACGATACCTACCGCATCCTCGCGAACAACGACGACGATGTCGATCCGAGTGACATCTCATACAGCGGCTACTTTGAGAACGACTATCCATACGGTCCGACCGAGCTCAGTGCCCGATCGCAATCGCCCTCGCAGATGCTTCGATATGCCGCGACGCAGGATGTCTACGTCAGAAACCTCGGCGATTTCCAAGCTGTTCCCTACCGGGACCGATGGACGCGCTACGCTGATATTCACTCCTATCAGGAGACGCAATTCCTCAGAGCACATGATAAAAACACCTACGACGGGCCGACGAGCACAGACGGAGAGTGGTTCGTTCGCGTCACCAGCCAATACGGTGGGTGGCAACCCGTCTACAACGCCGAAGTCAGGTGGAATCCCAACGCAGAGGAACACTACGTTGCCAACCCAGAGGGAGCCCTCGTTCACGAAGCGTACTACTCGAACACAATTGACCGGAACCTCCACACTGCCGGCCAGTACACGCAGTATGCCCAGGACCCCGACCGGGTCGCCATCCCGATAGTGAACGGTCGAGAACTCTACCCCGCCAGCGATGGAGCGGGTATGCCCCGGCAATGGGGGCAGTCAGATTTCAATATCGTTCGAGATGCGTGGGTCGGCATCAACCACGTTTTCGGCGGAGTTTGGTATCGCGATAGTTACGTGGTGGGTGGGGTTCCGACCCGGGGTGCCTACGTTTCCTTCGACCACCGAGCCGTCGCACCGCCAGACTACGGCTACGAAGATCAATGCCGGAAGAAGCATATCCATCGCTGGACGCACACCCACAACAACTCTACCCACACGCATACGCGCACCCACTGGCACTACTACGACCGGACGAAGTGGGCCGAGTACGAACTCGTCGACTCTAGTGCCGAAGTAACCTCTGTTCGTCTTGACCGGCCTGGATTCAGCGGTGACTCCGAATGGGCGAAGTTCGGAGACACCACTTGGATTGCCATCGAAGACCCGTCCAGCACGCCACTCGAATATCCTCGAGGTGAATATACCCTCACTGCCACGCTCCAAGTGACGAGCGAGGTCGAAAGTCGCTGGGGAATCACGAGTTCACGATGCAACGAATGGTCGCGGTCCAGTACGGACACGTACACGCACACGACGCGGTATAGCGTCCCTGTGACTATCACCGACTTCGATTCGCCCAACCTCAACATCAGCGTCGTTCACATCGACGGCGAAGGCGATGACCGGCTGCTCGTTACATGGACGGGCGATCAAGACCTTCCCCACGACCCATGGAGACAGGTTCAGATCGACATCAATGGGAAAGTCATCAACATCGACTCACCGTGGCGCTTCTACGGCGTCTCACGGAACGATGGGGTAGAAGTCCGGACTGAGAGCGGGTCAAGTACTCGCAATGTTACCTACACGCACGACGACCGCTGGCCGGCGATCTACCACTACCAGACGAGTGTCGCCAACGTCACGATGAGCTTCCCCCACCAACAGCGATCCGTCACAACCCAACGCTGGGGCTACCTCAGAATGGTCGATACACGCGTCGATGTCCGCCCCGGTGGCGCACCACTCCCAACCGGCGTCGACGATCCGGATAACGATGCCCCGACCGAACTCTACAGACAGTACGCCGTTACCCTCAACTCCAACGACCTCGAAACGGGTGAGACGGCCACCGCGACCGCAAATAACCCCTTCGGAGCGAGTCTCGACGACCGGCTCGAGGTTTCTACCAAACTGTACTCTCCAACCGTCCTTCGACTGATGGAGATCAATCGCTCATCGACGGGCCAAAATCACGAAGGAACGCTCATCTTGACCGATACGAACAGCAACTTCCTCGCCGGTAAGACTATTACGGTCACGCAAGGAGACGGGACGGAGTGGACCGTGACCACGGATTCCGGGGGCCGTGCCCCAGTCACGTGGGACGGTATGTCCCTTCGAGCCCGCTACGACGGTGATGTCTGGGACACCGGCCCGGGGAATCCGTACTATAAGTGCGACAGTATCCTCTATCTTTTGCCGCCAGGTACGGTTGCCTTTGCAGCCGTGGGAACCGTCGGTCAGTACATCTCCGCGGCGATCAATAACACGTTCATCTTCGTTGAGTGGCTCGCACTCGGCATCTTCGCGGTCTGGTACGTGCGGATGCGCCGTCGAACGACCAAGCGTGGCGGAGGAAAGAAAGCGTGAGTAGCGTCGGGAGTTTCGTCGAGCCGTTCCTCCGCATCTACCAGATTATGGAGGTAATCGGGCGCTACGGGATGCTTATCGCACTCGTGATTGGCGTGATTGGCTGGTTCTACGCCTCGGACGACGCCCGCTCGATGACCCGCTACCGAGGGATGGTCGTCGGCGGTGCGGGTGGGTTTGTCGCCATCGTTGCCCTCGACGTCATCTACGACGTCTTCGTGTTCATTCTGGGGACGCAATTCCTCCCTGCCGGCTGGCCCTACGGCGCTGTCTCGGGTTCACATGCGGCCTCCCTCTCACAGCTCGCAACCGCTCTCAGTCTCGCGCTCGAAGCGCTCGGCCTCGCCATCTTCGTCACCGGATTGACCTGGTGGGCGTTCGGCACTCGAGATTCACTCGCAGACGCACGAGGGCGGCGTGGTATCGTTATCGGACTCACTCTCGTCGGAGCAAGTATCGGCGGTAACGTGTTCAGTACACTCGCTTGGATCGTCCTCTAAAACAGCGGCTCACCGGGATTTTCGTATTTTCCCTCAGCGTGTGGTCACAGTACAGCAGGAACGTGGTCTAGCCGAAACCACGTAGATCAGTCAGTTCGATCGTCTGTAGGCATCGAGAACGTCTGGTCGTCTGTGTCTGGGAGGACCGGGAACTCTGGATTCTCAAAGGCATCGGCTTCGGGGAACCCAACCGAATCAAGGAGTTCGTTGATCGCCTCGTCGAACGCCTTTCTCCTAGTTGGATGTCGCGTCTTGGAGATCCTCGGGCGTTTATGCGCAGTCAGGCGCTTGTAGGCAGTTATACGCGCATGCGTGTCCCGATGTAGACTGATATTAATCGGCTTTTCAGGCTTGTTGTGGTCGGCAGCAGTACCCGTCGTTGAGTTGATATCATCTTTAGACGACATTTTCTCCTCTCATGGACTTTCCCTGTATAGGGTGTTTTCTGTCCACACCTAGCGACGCATAGCACCTAAATAAACTGAGCGGTCAATCCACACAATCCCGCGTCTCTGCGAATCCCCCTGATATCCCGCGTATATTATGGAAGCTTGGATAGCAGTCTCAGATAGCCCTCAGACAGCGATTGTTGAATATCGTCTTGATCACATTCTCACATCTACCACATTCTTACATTCAATGTGGGCTGGGCTTCTTTATTTGTGGTCTTTGCGTACCTGATTCGAGGAATCACATGAACACTCACTCAGTAACGAAGCACCTCAAGAAGCACCGAGTTCCCATCCTCGTAGCGCTCATTGCGCTGATCCTCTTCGTCCAACCCGTCGCGGCACAGACCGCTGGGGCTGGCACGAGTGGCTTGGAAAGCATCATGACTAACCTGTACGACACTGTACTGCTCGTTCTGAAGTACGCCGGTCTCGTCGGACTCGCGCTGGGCGCAGTCGTCTGGTTTACCGCACGGAAGAACTCCGACCGTGCAGAGAACGGAATGTGGCTTATGATCGGTGGGGGCAGCATGACAGTCTTCTACTTTGGCGTTACCGTCTTTGTGGCGCTGCTTGAGTGGATCGCCACCCCTTGATTTGTCAAGTACAGATACAAATAGCAGACTATCACCACCCCACCGTGCCTGACCCACCAAGCGGTCCTTTCTGGGCGGGATTGTTTCGCCGTTCGGGAGCGGCAGCCTCCGAGCTACCTGAACCACCGGCATCCGTGAGACGAGACGCTCACACGCAAATCACAAAAATGATCAGCAGCATCCACAGTAATCGAATTGACCCCTCTGCGGGTACGCTCTCGACCGTTGCACACGTACGCTTGGGTGATGACTTCACCCCCGTACCCGCGATTGTGCCTGTCCCCGTGGCGGTGGCGCGATGACCACAGACCCTTCCGACCGCGAGAAGGCAGCCAGCGACGCCGAGACCGACACCTCGAACGACTCTCGACCAACTGAGAGTGTGTTCGAGCGGAAAGGTATCGACATCTCGAACATCGGAACGGCCAAACCGAATTCAGCCTTACGAGGGCGAAAGCGGTCCCCGATAGTCGACGCCACAATCACCGATACGTCGGTATCTGAGAGGACGAAGTCAGATACAGACAGCGAGTACCAAGCCCAGGGTGGCCGTGATGGACTCTCCGCAGAGACTCGTACGGAATCATCAGATCTTGACTGCGTCAACACGCCTGCAGCCATCGATAGCGGCACCGCCGATGGTGAACGCGAAGACCGCCTCACCGCCTACGAGGACGTCGAGACCGGGTCAGGGCCGGGAACGAAACTTGGCGACCCCATCGAAGCCCGCCCGTACATCCACATCTCGCCTGCCCGCGAGCAGGTCACGCCCGGTAACATCATCGCAGGGCTCTTCGGCCTGTATCGGGCCGGTGTCACCGACACTGGGCGGTTCAACATCGTCGGTCGTCTTGGACTCAAAGACACGAAGAAAACCTTCGAGTTCGTCGTCCACAAGCCGCGAGACACCAAACGCTTCGACTTCTACCTCTCGGTGACGCCCTACGACGCAACCGCGTTCAAGACACTCGCTGCCAACGTCGCTGCGATGTATCCTGAGTCCTTCGAGTTCGAGATCGTCCCGTTCAACCCTGTGGCTGCGTTCGCCAGCGATAACGGCAACGCACAGGTCGGCGGGCGACGCATCGCCACCCTCGATGATATTGGCGACCTCGAACGCCTCAGCGGGTTCGAGGACCCCACCGTGTTCGAGGACCACGATATCGGTCGCGACGATGGTCCCTCTCCCGAAGAAGCCGAACAGCAGCTCATTAAGAAAGGTGTCCCGCTCCGTCCCGAGGAAGTTCCCGAGGAGAAGCGCCCCTCGCTAGTTCGCTGGAAAGGAATCTCATCGAAAAAGAACGACTGGATGACGCTCTTGCGGCCGTTCAGCGACATCGCGACGGATAACGACGACCAGTATCGGTCACCCCTCAGCGTTCTCCTTGAACAGGCCGTACACTCCGACGACCCGTTTATATTCCAGACTGTGTTCAAGCCACGGCCAGATTGGACGAGTGAAGCCGAGGTTCACAAGCGCAACCTCAAGATGGGCAACCACGGGACGCTCAGCGCATTCAAAAACGAATTCGCCCGACAGATGTTCGGCACTTCAGAACAGGAACGCCGCAACATCCACGGAGGCGATATCTCCGAACAAGTCGGTGGGACCGTCACCGCTGGAGACAGCGACAAGATCACCGGCTCACGGATGGCCCAGATCGACCACAAACAGCCCACGACGACGTTCGACCTCACGCTCCGGGCCGCGTGTAACGAACAGACCATCCAGAGCATCTCGAACGCGTTCACCTCGCTGTCAGGGCCCTACTACGGCATCGAAGGCGATCTCCTCGGCATCAGCGACAAGGAGTTGGCTGCGCTCTGTCACGCCCGCCTTGCGACCTCGAGCGGGCTCTCCGGGCGTTTTAGCAAAGGCGATCCCATCCTGTGTGCCTCGCCCGACGAACTCGCGAACTTCGTCGTCGTCCCCCACACTGACGCTCTCCCGCGCGCGAGCCGAGGGTCATCCGGTGGGTCACCCGACGCTCGCTCACCACTCACCGCGACCGACGAGGACCTCCTCTCGAAGTACAGCCACGGGATGCACATCGGCTACGCCGAGACTGCCGTCGATAACCGGCCCGACATCCCGATCAGCCTGAGCGCCGAGCAGCTCACCCACCACATCATGCGCGCGGCCACGACGGGTGGCGGGAAGACCACCGCGATGATTAACGACGCCCTCAGTGCCTACGACTCGTTCGACGGCCCCATCTTCGTCTTCGACAAGAAGGGTGGCTCGATGACCGAGCAATACAAGCGCGCCCACTTCAAGAAATTCGGGAACCTCGACGACGTCGTCCACATCCCCGTCCCGGGGCCGAACGACGAAGTCCTCGCGTTCCCCTACTTCGATATTCGCCCGCAGCTCGCCGCCGGCGTCAGTCGAACGGTCGCTGTCCAAGAGAAGATCGACCGCTACAACGAACTGCTCGTGTACGTCCTCGGTCGAGAAATGGCTGACCAGGCGTTTGTCGCCCAAGAAATCCTCAACAGCCTCATCAAAGCGAAGTTCGACTCCGTCTACGGCAAGGACGCGTGGCCCATCAGCGAACTCCTCACGGCCGCGATGAATATGCAGAAATTGGGGAGCATGGATGGGGCGACCAAGGCCCAAGGCAAACTCCCAAATGTGAGCGACGACACGCTCAGGCGGACCCTTCAGCGCCACGTCGACGCCGACCGCCAGCGGTTCATGACCTCCATCGACGCGGTGATGAATCGGATAACCAAACTCGCCGAGCGGTCGTTCATCTGGCGGATTCTCAACTTTGTCCCCGAGTGGGACGACGAGAGCGGCCACTACGCCCACCAGTCGCCGATGTTCGACATTCAGAATATCCTCGCGAGCAAGCGCGTCGTCCTCATCGACACCGGCGACCTCCGGCCCGCCTCGAGTAACCTCTTCACGTTCATGCTGCTCGATTACATCTGGTCCGGCGCTCGGCTCCGCCACCGCCTCGGAAAGACCCCCTCCGTCAGTGATGGCTACGTGATCAACCTGATTATCGACGAGGCTGCGCCGCTACTCCAGTCGGAACTCGTCCGCGACGATATGATTCCCGACGGCCGTGAGTTCGGCCTCGCACTTGAGGTAATCGTTCACTTCGCCGAGCAGGTGAAAGCTGACGCACTCGACGTCTCCTCCTACAAAGAGATCCTACGGAACATCAACACGAAACTCATCGGCAAGCTCGCCGTCGACGAAGAGCTCGTCATGACGCTGTTCCACGAGGGGATCGACGACGAGGAACTCGTCGACCGGATTACGTCACTCCCGCGTGGGGAGTGGGTGGCCCAACTCCCCGATACGGGCTTCATGACGGATGTTCCCGAACTTGTCACGCTCCTCCCGGTCGGCATCCCCGCCGGCCACTGGGACTCGGACGACCCCGTGACTGAGGATTCACTCTCGCCCTACGGTGACTCCTTCGGGGAGATCGACGCGAAGAAAACACGCCAAACGCGGGACGACTACTGTCTCGTTCCCGGAAGCAACACGGACGCCTCCGCCGAGCAACTCTCGGCGTCCCACCTCGAATCTGGAGGCGACTCCACCGATCCGAACGCACACCACGACGATGTGTCCGGTACCGACTCCGACTCTGAAGAGGACGTCTGGGAGAGCCGGCGGAACACAGCAACTCAGGTCGGGACGCAACCTGCAACTGGTGACGCTCAGACTAACTCCTCAAGCCGTCTCACTCGACCCGCAGACGAGCTCACGGACGACTTCGGTTCGCGCCGAGCAGTCCTCGATGGAAACGGTGGCGCTCAGGCCGAATCACTCGCTGAAAATGGCGGTGAGGATTCGATAAGCAATCTGGAAGATCGTATCAACGACTTCCTCTACCACGGGACCGACTCAACAAGCACGGACGAGACCGATACCACCGGTACACACGATGGGGCGGTGAGGGACACGATCCCCGCCAATAGAACGAGGACGGCCACGGATAGTCCCTTAGACGCGGAGCACACCGACCGGCAAAATACTCGTCTTGGTGGCGTTGGCTCAGGCATGGACGAGGCTCTGACAGTTCAAGAGCGGCAATTCCTCGCAGCTATCGTGACGACTGTCAACGGTCGACACCCCAAGTTCGACATCGTCGAGACCATGAAGCCGATCAACAGTCATTTCCCTGATGTAGACTCTGAGCGCCTTATCGGCCTCGGCTATCTGGAGGAGATGACCGAGAATCTTCGCGTCTACTACACCGTTACCGAGGACGGCCAGCGTGCGTGTGGCGCACGGGTTGTATTCGGAGAAGACCAGGGTGATGTGAACGAGAAGACATACCACAAGGTGATGGTCGAGGTACTCGCTCGCACACTCGCGAACGACGAAAACCATCACTACTTCGTCAAACGATATACCCCAATCTTCGGGACAGACGTGAAGCCCGATGTCGTTGCGTACAGAGATGATAAGCCAGCTGTAATCGGGGAGGCAATCTGGAACGTTCGCCACGAGCACATCGTCAAGCACTACGAGGACTTCAACCGCTTCGAAGTCGAGAAGAAGATCTGGATTGTCCCGAATCTCTCAGAAGCAAAGAATATCATACGAGCCCTCCATAATGCGGGGCTGATCGACGAAATGCCCGCCGAACGAAACAGTCGCTCCTACGCCGACATAACCCGAGCTACCTGGGGCAACGACAGCGAGTGGCAGTTCGTTGGTGTCTCAAATCTCCTCGATGAACTCCAGTAGCCATTTCTGGGGGTTCGCACAAAGTGCGCGCACGGCGCGCACGAGGGGTATGAGCGTTCTATCCCCCGAATTGCGGTCTGAGACGACTTCCCTACCGTTACAACTTAGCGCACGTGCTCACAACACCTTAGATGGTCTAAAAAGCCCTCTTGTGGGCCCGATCAAACTTGGCCGACTCGAGAGTGATTTGGATGTGCGCAAATCCGCGCACAATCCGCGCACGGCGAGCACGGCAGATAAGAGCCTTCTACTCCAAGAATCTGTGTCTGAATCGACTCCTCCACCGTTACAACTTAGCGCACGCACGCAAAATGGCTTAGAGAATCTATTGAGCAGTTTAATGGCTCTATATCGCCCCTCCAGTGCTACATATCATAGTATGGGATGGGAGAGGGCTACCATTCCTGCGCAAATCGCGCGCGCGGTGTCGATTTCACTCATATTCGGGTCGAGATCGACGAATTGGGTTTGTTTCGCCGGACGTCGAGTGGCGACGACCCCTCCAGACATCACAATGAATCCATGACGAATATAGACGTAACAAACGACGGGATCCCGGACGACATTCGCACCATCGAGAACTGGATTCTCTGGCGCGAAGGAGAGCGCAGTGGAAAACCTACCAAAATCCCGACCAAACCGTATCGCACCAGCGGTGACATCAACTGTGACGTCACTGACCCGAATCACCGGCGTGACTTCGACACTGCGTGGGCCGCCCTCAACGACTCCCGCGTGTCCGGCGATGGCCTCGGCTTCGTCTTCACCGATACAGTCTCTGTCACCGGTGTCGATCTCGATAAGTGTCGTGACCCTGATACAGGTAAACTTGAAGAATGGGCCGAAGATATCATCGGCCGACTCGACTCCTATACCGAGGTGTCGCCCTCCAGCACGGGTGTGCATATCCTCGTTGGAGGCGAGCTCACTGCCGCCGGCAATCGCCGGGGTCGCGTCGAGATGTATGACTCCGATCGCTACTTCACGGTGACCGGCGCGCACCTCGAGGGAACCCCCACGGAGATTCAGAAATGTCAGGATGAGTTAGACGCAGTTCACCGAGAGTACATTCGTGGTGAGACCAGCTCAGACGGGCAGTTGAGTCTCACCGATACCGCCACGAGTGATACCTCAGGAAACGCAGACAATCGTAGTGGTCGGCGTTCCACCGAAGCCTCCGGTCGGCAGAGTGAAAGCGCACTCGTTGAGCGCTACGGTGACGCCTTCAGAAACATCCGTGACCCGGCTATCCGGGAAGCCCTCGAGCGGGTTCGGACGAAGTACCTCCCGCCCGTGTGCCCCAGTACGTTTGCTGACCTCGCCGGCCCCGGTATCGAACTGTCAGATGGCGAGATTCTGAAGCGGATGTACGACTCCCAAGGCGGCGACCGCAAACGCCGACTCTACGAAGGTGACTCCTCGATGTGGGGCTCTCACGACGCCGACTATCCGAGTCAGTCTGAAGCGGATATGGCGTTCGCTCATACCCTTGCGTTCTGGACCGGGAAAGACCCCGATCGGATGGACGCGCTCTTTCGCAACTCCGGGCTGATGCGACCCAAGTGGGATGACCAGCACTACTCAAGTGGCGCGACCTACGGCGCGGTCGCACTCGCCCGTGCACTCCTTCGAGTGAACGACCACTACGAACTTCCGAGTGAAGACGGCGTGAAGTTCTCGAAGGCCGACGGGCCAACGGCATCGTCCGTGAGTGATAGCAAGTCTACATCGGCCGAGGCCGCTCCGAGCTCCCCAGACCCGCTGCACACGGATGATGCGGCGACCACCGGCGAGAGTTCCCCTGACGTCCTCCCCGATCTCGACGGCGACAGTGAGACCGAGGACGTGGGTGTGGACCCAGCTGCTGCTGTGGACGCGGCTGCGACCGCCGCCCCCGACGGGACGGACACCGACTCCGACCTCAATGAGAGTACTCGGCGGATGATGGCCGAGTCCGTCGCACGAGCCGGCCAGGAGTGGTCGCGGACTAATCCCCATCTCGACGAGGCTGAGAAGTATCCCACCGATTGGACGGTCGGGCATATCGAGGGTCGGACGCCGACTGCGCAGGCGATGAAGGTCGCTCGTGAGGATAACCGCGTGCTTGCGCGGTATCAGACCCGCCTCGAAGAGCGGCTCCGTGATTTCACGGACGTCGAGGAGGAACGGGACCGCTACAAGTTCACCGCTGAGACCTACCTCAAGGCGATGGACGAGTTGATGGGTGAGCGCGAACGCTATCGTAGCCAGCTCAAGCAGGCGGGCCTCCTCTCGAAGGCGGATGCCGACCTTCCGGATGACCCCGTCAAGCGGCTTAAACAGATTCTCCGCCCGATGGTTCGTTGCGAAGACGTCGTGACAGCGAAAGAGACGCTTACCGGCCTCGACGCCGTCCTCCGCGAGTACGAGGAGGCAAACGAGCAAATCCAGGCCGACGAACGCGACCGCCGGAAACAGCGGGGCGTCTTCTCCCGCTTCTTCGGCTAACCCGTCTGCCTCGCTCCGCTGTTGGGGTAGTCGTGGTGCGTCTCGGGGTCGCGTCTCCCGCACCGCCGGCGGTGTGCTCCTCCTCGTCGCTGCGAGAGTATTGGCCCCCAAATGGGGGTGAGGGATTTGAGATGACTAACATCCAGTCCGACCAGCGACGCACCGACACCAACCACACGGCCGGGCGCGAGCCCGTCAGCGTAGTGTTCAAGACGGGCGAGGAACCCGAGTTCCGCAAGCCCGACCACGACCCGCACGGCGAGACCTTCGCCGCGGTCAGCCACTCTCACACCTCGTGTGATGGTGGCTGTGGCACGAGCGGCCTAGTCCCCACCGCGCTCCTCGAGGACGCCGACGGCCTCACCGGGTGGCCCCCCTTCGACATCCTCTGTGAAGCCTGTGCGAACGCGGTTGTCCGCGACGACTACTCGTTCTAGAAGCTCGACCCGACAGCGAGCCCACCGAACACTACACTTCGATTTTCACGTTCCCTTCTTCCTCCCTTCCGCCGTGGGTATTGGTCCCCAAAGGGGGGTGAGGGACGTGCGAGAGGGCGACGAAGACTTCGGTCCTGTTCGTCTTCTCACCATCCGAACTCACGAGCGACAGGGACGAACCCAGTCGGTCGGCACGAGCGTACGAGCTGTCCCGAGACACAGACAGAGACTCCAAGAAGAGCCTGCAAACACTCGGGGTGGTGTGATCAGTACGCTCTGCCGCCGGCGGCTGTTCTGCTTGCGACTCCCGAAAGTATTGGCCCCCAAAGGGGGTGAGGGAAGTGCGGGTGGGGCGAGGCGCGTCCTCGTTCTGTCCTGACTCGTGAGAACCCCCTCAGAGAGACTACAATGAGTGCAAACTCCAACCTCAGCGTGGAGCAGCGTGCGGCAGACATCAGCGGTAAGTTCGGCGATATGGGCGTGGACGTACCCACCTCGACCGTCCAGGAGCGGATCGCGGCTATGCAGGAGTTCAGCGTCCCGATTGAGGAGGCGAGTACGACGACGGTTCGCAACCTCGCAGCGGAGTACGACCTCGACGACGGCGACCTGTCCGAGGACGTCTCAGCGCTGGCGGGATTCGGTGGCGACGCGAGCGGCTCGCACGCCTTCGAGCGCGTTATGCTTGAGGACATCTCGGAACTCGGTGCGGAGGAATGGGTGGATGTCCGAGCGCAGGTCGTTGACCTCTGGGAGCCCAAGCACGACTCTATGCGACAGGTCGGTCTTATCGGTGATGAGAGCGCTCAGATGAAGTTCGTCGTCTGGCAGAAGAACACTGAGAGCCTGCCCGCCCTCGAGGAGGGCGTCACCTACGACATCGGCTCGGCCATCACCAACGAGTACGAAGGCAAGTACTCCATCTCGCTCAACAAGGCCAGCGAGGTCACCGAGGTCGCCGCCGAGGACGCCGTCGAATCCACCGATGGGACGGTGTGCGCGACGGGCACGCTCGCCGCTCTCGAAGACGGTAGTGGCCTCATCAAGCGCTGCCCCCACGAGGACTGCACCCGCGTCGTCCAGAACGGCCGCTGCTCCGAGCACGGCGAAGTTGACGGCGTGTTTGACCTTCGGCTGAAGGCCATCCTTGACGACGGTGAGCGCGCTGTCCGTGCGCTGTTCAACGCCGAGATGACCGAAGCCGTCAGCGGCATCTCGCTTGAGACGGCGAAAGAAATGGCCGCAGACGCCCTCGACGCTAGCGTCGTCGGCGCGGAGCTCCGGGCCTCGCTCATCGGGAAGACCTTCGACGTACGCGGCCCGGTCGTCGGCGAGTACTTCCTCGTGGACGAAGCGGTCGAGACGAGCTATTCTACAGACAACCCCGGCCTTAATGATGCGACCATCGCCTCGGCCGTCACCCAGCGCCAGCCCGCCAAGCGCCTGTTCGCCGAGGAACTCAACCAGGCTACCCACTCGTTCACCCGCCCCGAAGACGAGGGGGATGACCGAGCACCGAAGTTCACGCTTCTCCCAAGTGGCGAGGCGGCCAACCGCGTGTTCGTCGTCGGGACGCTCATCGAGACGGCCGACGTCGGCAGTGACTCCGAGTTCTGGAAGGGGCGCGTCATGGCCGCTGGTGAGGCCGTCAACCTCTACGCGGGGCAGTACCAGGCCGAGGCAATGGACATACTCCGGGCGGCCGAGACGCCCTCGTACGTCGCTGTGGTCGGCAAACTCCACCACTACGAGACGGACTACGGCGTGAAGGTGTCCATCCAACCCGAGTCGATCACAGTCGTCGACCGCGAGGCCCGTGACTCGTGGGTGGCTGAGACTATCGACGCGACCCAGCAGCGCCTCGGCGCGCTCGCCAGTGACGACTCCGACGCCACCGACGCCGTCCAGTCGGTCTACCAGTCGGATGTCTCCAACATCGACGCGGCGGTCGAGGCGGCCGTCGAAGACATCGCGCCCGAAGCGATCCCCGCCCAGTAGGGGGCGAGCCGTCCCACCCCGTCCCGTCTTTGGAGAGTGAGTTTTGACCCCCGTTTTGAGGGCGTCATAGAACGATCCACACGGTGTTGATTTCACACCAATTTTCGATGAACCGACCTGTACGTATGTGCGAACTGACCCTAAGGCTTCCTACCAGTATCAGGTGATATTCAGATCTCCTTACAAGATACAGGGCGCGAGTCTTGCACGGCCCTTCTCAAAACAGGGTGTCCGCTAGAGTACTGCAGTATTGGGCGTTGTCTTCGTCTTTGTGATGCGGGTTCGGGACGACATCTCCGTCCACCTGAAGCTTCTGTGTTCCGTTGGTGTCCGTGGTGATACGGACGGTGTACCAGATCACGCCATTCAGATTATCGTCGAGGAGTGACCATCCTTGGAGGGCGTCATCTGGGTCGCGGACCGGGCGGTCATCGACGGCTTGGCCTGTGTCCGTATCGTACGTTAATTGGATTTTCAATGAGCCGTAGAGTGAGGCGACGATATCTTCGGGGAAAATCTCTGATCGTGTGATGTCGAGCGCGATGAAGACCGGTTCGCTGGTGAGTTCCGCACTGCCCAGGTAGTCGGACCTGAATTTATCAGCAATCTTGTCATACGCGGTGTTCGGGATGCCGAGCGCCCTGTTTGCGACTTCGAGATTGCGCCAGGTCTGAGGCGCTCGGATTTCGATGTAGTTGCCGTCAATGACGATGTCAACGTCTTTCTCCAGTTCGTTCCCTGTTTTGTGGTCGTGAAGCGGCACGTCAATGTCATAGGACAAGCTCTGGGTGTCGAGCCAGAGTAGGAATCTAATTTCACTCAGTGTCGACTCAAAGGCGTCACCAAGCAGCTGCTGTTGTTTCGCCGAGGGGATGCGATGCCAGTTCTCTTCGAGGAACTGGAGGTATGTTTCGGCGTCGTTCCGCAGCAGGTTGAGCATCGGATGATATGTTCCCTGGTCAATTTTCCGCGTTAACCGGCGATGGAAGTGGGCCTTGAGCTGCGGGTATTCGTCAAGCCGGGTAAGCGTACTTTGGTTGTATTCCCGGTTGTCAAGATGGTCGTTGAGCACGTTGTAGAGGTGGTAATACACCTCTTTGTTGTGATGCTCGTCATTATCCGGCTCCTGCTCGATTAATGCGCGATCTACTGAACGGACAAAGGCTGGTGCGTCGAGCGATGTGAGGAAATCGGCGATTGTGGTTGCTGTCGACCGTTCATAGGAAGTAGCGAAGAAGAGCTCGCCGACCGCCTTCTGCAGCAGTTGAAGCATGACACGGCGATGACCGGTATCGTACTGATCAATTACGAGATCAACAAGCTGTGCCGGGTTATCTTCCCCGGCGGCGAACACCGTTTCAACGGCATGGAATGCCGAGGGGAATGCATCAATACGGTCGAATACGGCGGGGAGAATAGCATCGTTCTCGTCCGCGATGTGGTCCACAAGTTGCTTGGCTGTGGTGAGCCGGTGCTTGCTGAGCCTGACCGTGAAATCGGCCAACTGGTCTGTCGCGTCGGCGAAATCCATGTAGAGATAGTGGACGGGGATGTCATCGACGGTGTCTTCCGCCATACCGTGTTCTGCGAGCGCGAGATAATCTACGAGATGGTCGTGCTCAATGTAGCGGCCGTACTGATGGAGAATTTGGGGGACATAGTCGGGGTGGGTTCTCCCGATTTCGAGGGTGAGCTCCCACAGATCGGAGTTGGCGGTGAAGACTGCTGTATTCGCTTGGAGGACGTAGCCGTGAAATGCGGAGTCGTCAGCCAGCTGGACCAGCGAATCCACGAGTTTCGATGGGAGTTCCGTGTCTTCGAACGTGGCTATCAGGCCGCGGATCCCGGCCTTGACCTTGGTCTCCTCGTGGCTCTCCAGTAACCGGTAGAGTTCGTTCGTTGCGTCGTCGCGGGGGAGACCTGCGATGACCGGGCCGATGATGGGGTGGGTCCAGTCCTCGGTGTCAACAGGGAGTTCGCTGTAGAGTTCCTGCGCCAAGTCTGGATTATCCTGCATTATCTCCCTGAATGCGGTGTAAAATTCGCCCCAGGCGAGATCAGCGTCGATGTGGGGTGAGAGACGTTCGAGATTCTCAGCGAACTCAGGAGCGGTGTCTGTGGTGTCAAGCGTTAGTCTGATGACGAGAGGGAAGTACGCGAACGGGTCATCGATGATCCAGTCAAACAGGTTGTCGCACTGTTCCTGTGTGAGATGGTCCTGATGGTTGTCCCACCACGCTGTAAGGTCGTCGCGGTGATGTCTGTGCGTATCGACCTCGTCGTAGATATCATCTATCTCCATTTTTACTAGCAGAATAGTTACCACTTGTTTTAATAACCCGTCACAGTCATCGGGGACAGCTGGAACAGCATAGAACCCCCCGCGGGCCAGGACCCGTACGACGCCGCAATAAACATGGCACGCGAGTCACGAAAGACTGGGCGTACAGTCTGATGACCGACTCCTGACCCTGCCGGATTCAACTTTCTCGCAACACTGCAGAGCCCCATTCGATTCGAGATTCCATTCAATCTCTGCCTAGACGGTGCCTCATCCGACACGACCGTAGGCGAGTCGCGATGCGACCATTCTGCTGCGTCAATGCTCTCTATCTTGCCTGTGTCTCCTACCAGTCAACGTATAGATCTAGCTCGCCGCGGTAACCCTTTCACCTGTCTTGAGCTATCTTGATCCGAGTGTGAGAACACTTCTATCATATCCTATAGTGTGTCGTAGAACAGTTGACATTGTTCTCAGCTACTGGTTGAGAGAGGCGCCATGGGTAGTTCTAAACAATGATGGTAATTAATCTCTCTCCTGATGTTTCTTCGGCTTCTACTAATATATGTAAACAATTCTATGACACTCTGTCTCTTCCAGTATGAGCCTCGAAGAGACGGTCGACTACCTCGCCGAGGAACTTGACCTCGAGCGAAGTGAACACGTTCGCGAGGTCGGTCAGTCGGTCGCAGAGCTCCGCGACTGATCAGATCATTTCTCTGAAGTAGACTCTAATTCTGGCTTCTTGCTTTCCGGGGTCGGCGTCGCACGGCGTACCCCCAGGACGGTCAACGGAATGTCCTTCATTCGCACGCCCAACTCTCGCTTTGCGATACGCGAAGCCCCCTCAGTTGACGACGCCTGGAACTGCGCCAGGACCGTCAAGACCACCAACGCGAAATCCGTCGTCGAAAGCGCCGCTTCGTACTCATATCCACAGGACGGACACGCGACGTCCTGCACAACGATTTCCGAGTACCGCGCCGACGTCTGATTTACTCGCTTGCCCACCTCCGACACCGCAATGTTGATCACGTCCTGTACGCCCGTCGTCCCCGCGACCACCCACGGGACCGACAGCTGTACCTCGAACCATGTCTCCTCCTCGCCGTGCCCAGACGCTGTCATCGACTCACCATCCGGTCGGACCACCGAAGGTCACTTATTAGTCGCCGTCCGATCGCCGTCGCCGTTGAAGGGGGTGTTGAGGCCATCTCTTGTCTTCTCTTCTCAACGATACCCAAAACGGGGGATTCGATACTCGCGGTCGGCCTGAAGCCAACCTTGAGCTGTCCCTCCCGCCGTGTGGGGGGTTGCTGTTGTTCCGTATGCGTCCTACCAGTATGAGGACTCGCTGGCTACATTTAATGTGGAACTACACCCACAACATCTCACTCCGCACGATATTGACTGGGCCACAGGCCGCTGAGGAGGGGTTAGTTCTCGACGGTTCGGGAGGCTGAGTCGCTGCTCGGCGGCTTCAGGTCCGGTCTCGAAAGAGAGTTTAGTTTGAGTTCTGAGTTCGATCGGTAGGGAACTCGGGGGTGCTAGGGTTCGTTACAGTTCAGGATACAACTAGGTAACGGGGAGTACCGTTATCGAGGTCTGGCGAATCTGAGCGTGAATCCGAATCTGAGTGCGGGTATCAGAGTTACTCATACACATACTCAGGCAGCTCCTCCGTCGAGTGACTCGGTGTACTCGGTGAGACGCTGTTCGGTGTATTCCTTACAACTCTCAACACCAGCGCGTGCCAGGCAGAGTGGGTGGAATCGAGACGCTACGACCGGATCGTAGTTCATGTCTTCATTCCGGACACCACAAACCCAACACGACGAGGGGTCACGAGGCGAGTCGCTGTTCACGAATCTCATCAACGCGTTTGCCTTGAAGAGTGTGAGTGCCTCAGGGTGTTCCTTGAGGAATCGGCGGTTTCGCTTTATTTGACGCTCTTGCTGTGCAAGCTGTTTGCGTTCGGCAATCGCTTGAATGCGGTCGGAGATACGAGCGAGTTCGTCTTTGATGAGCGTCCCGAGCAGTACTGGCGAAGGCCAGGTTGTCGAGACGTCACCAGAGAATTTCGCAGCGGAACTCCGGGGAACAGCCTCACCAGCATCAGACGGGCGCGACGACTGACCAACACGCTGGGGTGTGGCAGGCGTCAAGCGAGCAGATGCGGTGATCGGCGCACGCTCGAGAATCTGAATCTCCGATTCCCAACGCGAGTCGAGCTTCGGTTGCCCTTGGTACGTCTGGTTGGACTTCTTGTACGGTAACTTGAAGTCAACGAAGCGGACCACGTCACCTTCGTTCGGCTCGGCGAGGATCTTCTTCGAGATGATCACTTCACCATCGGCGTCATCCGGGTCGGCCGTTGATGCAGTAATCTCCTCTTCGCTTGACTCCCAGATAGAGACACGAACTTCATCCTCGCGGCGATCTCCATCCTTGACGATCATCCCGAATTTCAATCCAGGGACGTCAGCATGGTAGACCTTCTTCACTACGCCTTGCGTCGTGAGGTAGCCTTTCGAGGACCAAAGGTTCGCCCGGAGAATCGTGTTGATTCGCAGGACGTTCCTCGGGTTCGTTGCTTCATCTTCAAGGAGCCTGAGGAATGCCGATGTCACATCTTGTCCCCCCAGCACACGCTGTGCAAGATCGGACGCGATTTCGACGGGTCGGCGACGAACCTCGTGGACGGTCTCGGCATGCAGTAGTCTGCGTGCTTCGGTCAAGACTTCCTCACGAAGTTCAGAATCCTCAGCGTCGAGCTCCCGAAGGGGCTCGGCGAGGTCGTAGAGCTGCTGGGCGACGGTCTGTTCACGACGCTCAGGAGAAACACCAGCACACGCGCTGCGGTAGCGAGCGAGCCATTCGGTGTGTGCATCCAACGTCGCAGCCAGGCCAGTCAGGTGTCCAGCAGCGTCAATTCCCGCAGAGACTCTCTTCAGCTCTGCATCCAACGCCAGTCGGCGCTCGATACCAGGAATCGACGACCGAGAGTACTCCGCTGGATTCGCAACGAGATTCCGGAGTGCGACTAACTCCCCAGAGGGAAGCGTCACTTCCAGATCGTCCGTTCCGACACCCTCTGCCTCACATGGCGTCTGCTCACCCTCGGGGATGACCTTCAGCGCACGCAGTCGACGAGTGTGTGCATCCAGCTGGTCTTCAGAGACGAGTGTTCGTCCAAGGCGCACCGGAACATCCGTCGAACTGATGGGGTCGTACTCATCGAAGCCAGACGCCGTGCCCGTCAACTGATCGCCAGTCGGGTCGGTCAGGCGGTCGTGGCCCATGTAGATGTACTGCCCACGTGCGAGAACATCGGACTCAGAGAGCGCATCAGCGGGCCGTCCGCGAGCGTTCATCGAAGCCCTCCGCTCATCACTCCGAGACGTGACCATCGGTTGGTCATCGCACCAGCCGTAGATGCCCTCGGATTCACGTTCGAGTTCAGAACCAGATTCGCGTGCACCAGTACTCTCGTTCTCACGCTCGAAGTCGACCTCGGTATCGACATCAACAGAGACGTCGAAGCCAGAGTCGGACTCACCGGTGGACGAGTGTTGTCCCTCCACAGTGCCACGGAGCCCACGCTCAGACGAGACCGCAGAGAGCGAGTGAGAACTCGCGGCTGCGTCTGCATCGAGATTGAGCCACCGACGAATTGTCGGGGATTCCACTCCGTCGTCGAGACGGCGGATCTCCTCAGTGGAGAGGCGAACCGTCGCCGGGAATCCGTGTTCTGCCGCCTGTGAGAACAGGCGAACAGTGGGGGTGGGGTGCTCATATTCGGTTTCGTGTTCGATTTCGGTACTGCCGTTCTGTAATCCGTCCTCAGTGAGGTCGGACCTGTCGGTGTATCCACTCATATCAAAGCCAGAAAGCGCCGTGCTTTCTGCTCTCAGAGACGCGAACAGCAGTCATAACTATATCGTGCTATATCGGTGCTGTCTGTCGATTTTCCGTTGGAAACCACCACAATCCCGCGTACATTCGACGGGCCCCCGGAGCACGACGGATGAGCTCCTGCGAACAATCACGTCCAACAGAAGCAGTCAGGAAAGAAACTCGCACACGGAACGGCGCTCCCGCTCATCGAAAGTAGAGTGGAAAGGCGAATGCCGCCTTTCCGGCTTTGATATGATGAGCCGTTCAAGGCTCGCTAATTTGTAGGCTGGAGGAGTATTTAACCGTAGCGTGAGAGTCTCAATCAACGAACCGCTTGGCATTCGCGATCGAGAGGGCTGCGTTTGCGAACGCGAGGTTGCGCCGAAGCGTCTGCCACTCTTGAAGCGTCTTCGGATTCATAGCCGACTGTTCCGCGGCTATGTCTCCGAGTGTCTGGTTCGTCTGCTCGATGGCTAATTCTTCGGGCGAATCAACGCCGTATTCAGAGCGATACTCGTTGAGCTGGTCACGCATCTCGCCAATACGCGTGACGAGTTCATCCGTCGAGACGTGCTCGAGGATATCTGCCGCCTGCTCAACGACGAGCGATTCGGGGGACCGGCGGTAGGACGTCCCGCCGTGTTCGCCGGTGGCCGTCACGACGAATCCCTCGTCGGCGAGTGTATTGAGGTGTTTTCGAGCCGTCTTCGGCGAGGTGAGTGCGTCCTCGGCCACAGTGCCTGCCGACACGGGTGAATACGTATGGGCGATAACGTGGCGGACACGCTCGTAAGGTGTCGTCTCGTCCTTCCACTCCTCTTGGACCTCTTCGTTGATATCCACGAACTCGTCCGGCGCTCGATTACTCATACTGGCTTCTTTGTAACGTGAGAATATAGTGGTTCGATAGAGGACTATATTACATATTTGACCATATCCTGTCGCCAACCTGCTTCGGTTCGGGCTCTACCACCTACGCCCTAACCGGACTAGAAAGTAGATTCAATTTGGGTATTATAAAATACCCTATTTTGAACTACCTTATTCGGCACTATTATAGTGGTGGCGCAAGGTTGTGAGTCTATGGATGAGTTCGTCGATCGGGATGCTGACATTGCGGCCCTCCAAGAGCGGTACGACACCGATGGCACCTCGCTAATCACCGTCTGGGGCCGCCGACGCGTCGGGAAGACGGAACTGGTCGAACACTCCATTCGCAACCGAGACGACGTCGTCTACTACCAAGCCACGGAGACCACAAAGCAGGTGCAACTCGACGATTTCGTGGCAGAGACCGCAGGAACTTTTCCAGGCATCGAACGCATCCGCCGCGAGTGGGAAGACGTCCTCGGCTACCTCTTCGAGCAGGACGCGCTGCTCGTCCTCGACGAGTTTCCGTTCCTTATCGAGAGCGACGAGAGCCTCCCGTCGGTTATCCAGCGACTGTGGGATCATGAGGTAGACGGGACGAGTGCCACGTTGGTGCTTGTTGGGTCGTCAATCAGTATGATGAAAGAGAAAGTGATGAGTGGCGGGAGCCCGCTTCACGGCAGATTCGATATGCGTCTCCAGTTGGAGGAACTGACGTTCGACGCTGCCACGGAGTTCTTCCCCGACTACGACCCCGAAGAGACGATACTGGCGTGGGCCGTCTTCGGCGGGACGCCACACTACCTGCAGGCCGTCAACGACGACCGCCCACTGCGAGAGAACATCCGGGATACAGTCCTCTCGAAGCGGGGGTTTCTCCACGATGAACCTGAGTACGTCCTGCGCACCGAACTGGAGAATCCGAATCGTTATTTCTCGATTCTGAAGACGATTGCCGCCGGGAATGAAACCTCGAATGAGATCGCGCAGGCGGCCGGTATTGACTCCGACCAGATCAGCCACTACCTGAAGAACCTCCAAGACTTGGAAATTGTCGACCGGGAGGTGCCGGTGACCGAAAACCCCGCACGGTCTCGGCGGGGACAGTACGTATTGAAGGACGCACTGTTCCGGTTCTGGTTTCGATTCGTCTACGGACAGGGCGAGAAGTACGACCGAGCAGGCACCGACGCCTACGAGGAACTGATCGAACCGCATCTCGCAGATGCAGTCAGTCCGAAGTTCGAAGAACTGTGCCGAACTGCCGTGTACAACCTCTACGACGCGTATACCTTCGATCGAGTTGGCCGTTGGTGGTATCAAGAGCAGGAAGTCGACGTGATTGGACTGACGACCGAGAATACGATGGTCGCCGGCGAGTGCAAGTTCACCAGCCAGCCGATGGGATACGACGTGCTGAATACCCTCGAGAATGATGTCGAAGACATCCGTTGGACGCCGCAGGGCACGGACGACGTCTCCCACGAGTTCTGCTTGTTCTCACGGAGCGGGTTCAACCACAGCCTCATCGAGGCCGCAGAAGAGCGCGATGACCTCCGCCTATTCTCGATCGAAGACCTCGTCACGGTGTTCTGACAACCAGTCGAATGTCTGGCCGTCCCTGACATCCTGAGTGATTTTTCGATCGTGTCGCTACCGTTGTAGTCCGGACTCGGCTAGCTCTCGCTCAGTATTGGCCCCCAAAGGGGGTCAAGGGGGTTCGAGAGGAGGATGGCCGATAGCCGCTCGCCTCCCGAATCAACCACCACGGAGTGACCTACCGATGACATACTACCACGACGGACAGCACCGCCTCTCGAACAGCGACGTCGAACAAGACGCCCGCTTCGACGAACTCCGGCTTCGTGGACTCTACGAAAGCCCGCACCTCGAGAGTGACTGTCTCGGCGTCCGCCTCGAGAATGCTGGCGAACTCATGATGGCCGCCCGTACCCAGCCCGAATACGACGAGTTCGGTCTCGAAATCGAAGGCACCGGAGGACAGGAACTCGACGCCTACTGGGTCGGCGCAAGCCTCCGCACCACCCAAGCCCGCGATATCGACCCGATGGACCTCACCGACGAGGACCTTACCGGACTCCCGCTCGAAGCCCAAGAACGCCTCTACGGACTTCGCGAAGAGCGCAAACGCCAGCGTGAGAAAGCACTCGCCGCCCACATCACGGGTATCGACCGCGAGACACGGCGCCGTGACGAACTCCTTACTGAGTACCACGAGCGTCGTGCCGACTACAACGACCGCGTCATCGGCGACAACATCCACTCGTACGACCCCTTCGAGCACCTTGACGAGGAGGCCAGCCACCGCGTTCACGAGGCTGCCGACCGAATCACCGACCGCCTCGTCACGCCCCCGAACAAGGCCATCCTCGAACACCGCCTCGGCAGCAAGGTCGTCCGTGGGCAGGATCTCTTCACCGCCCAATCGAACGTTCTCGACGAACTCTATCAGGAGGCTGGTGTCATCCAACCCATCTCCTCAGTGCCGGTCATCCCCTCGAAGTACAACGTCGAAGCTGACATCCAGGGGACGGTCACGAGACTCTGGCAGCCCAAATCCCGCACCCAACAGCAGGTCGGCCTCATCGAAGACGACACCGGGACCATCAAATTCACCGTTTGGACGAAATCCAATCAGGGAACCATCCTCCACGAAGGCGACACCGTTCGCGTTGTCGCCGGGAAAGTCGGGAAATACCAGGGGCAGGCGACGCTCGCCGCCGACTCTGAAACCCGAATCACCGTCATCGAGGCCGGCGACGGGCCAGCTCCACGCGGTGACATCCCCAACGTCGACTGGGCGAAATACGCCGAGCGAAACCGCGAGCGCGGTATCGAACAACCCTTCCAGCGACACGGCAGCTGCTCGATACCTGCCCTCGGCACACCCGGCGTGCAGGAAGTCCCCCGTCCCGTCCACACGCCGGTCGACCGCCTTGACGCCGAACAGAGCGGTCAGATGGACGCCCACGGATGGCTCAATGCCACCGAAATCTTCGACGAAGACGGCGACATCCCACTCCCAATCTGGTGGCGCGAACAAGCTAACGTCGTCTACGTCCTCGTCGCCGCCGACACCGACCGAGACGCGATCCACGCCGCCGTCCACGACGTCATCGCCACCTCACAGCCCGAATCCACACCCGCGCCAGACCACCCCATCCCCCAGGGCAAGCGCCGCCTCTGGGCGCTCGTGCGCAACCTTGAGCACTTCGGGACCGCACTCGAGAACGACGACTCGGACGCCACCGGCGACACCACAGCGGCCACCGAGGACGCCAGCGCGAACGCGCTCACCGGCGTCGCGACTCCCGACACCTCCGAGACGACGGCGACGACAGAGCCGAGCCTCGGCCTCCCCACGACGACCTGCCGGTGTCCCGAGTGTTCCCACGACCGGGCGCACTACCGGCTCGTCCAACTCCGCTCCATCGACGAACCACCGACTAGACTCCTCTCGTGTGCCAGTTGCGCCCAGCGCTGGCGCGACGACAGCTAGGAACCACGGTTCGATTCGCTACACCTCGACTTGACTCGATACGATTCGACTCGACTCCACACCATCTGACGCTGCGATTCTCCCGTACTCCTATGTGCTCAAAGACCAACTCCGATCCCGATAGCAACGACACCGAGACCACTCCCGCCGACGAGGAACTGTTCGACCTCGATATCGTCGACGGTGAAGACCCCTCGCGAGCGGTCAATCCAGACGATCGCTATCGGCCCGACCCACCGGGCCCTGGCCCGACCGTCGGGACGCGCTTCGCCACGCTCCAAGACGGGTCGTTCGCCATCATCGAGCGAGCCGCCCTCGGCGGATGGATCAGCGCCGACGAAACCATTAGTCTCGAAGACGCCCGCTGACCGGGCGGGCCAGTATTCGCAGGCTGTCACGATCAGCAATCCCTCCCAGAGTTTTTGCTCCCCAAGGGGGGTGAGGGGAATCGGAGGAGAGACGAGAGATACCGTGTCTATTCACTCGCCTTCGAGTGTCCCGCTCGCAGGTGCGTTCCGAGTCGCACAACAAGCAGTAACCCTGTTTCGACGCTTCCCGGTCTGTCTAGCTCGTGAAGAAATTCCCCAGAAGACACCTCAAAACAGAACCTATGTCCACAAATGTAACCCCCGCAGATTCGGCGGTCAACGCCTCCAGCGACGATCTCGCGACGGCCGCGACCAGCCTCATCGAACAGTTCCCCGACGCCGCCGGCAATGGAAATCTCCCGAGTGTCGACGATATCGTTACCCGACTCGATCAGATGGTTAACGCCTATAACGTGCCGCTTGAGGAGGCCACTCGCGCCACTCGCAACCACTACCTCGACGTGCTCGGCATCGAATACGACAATCTCGTACTCCCCTCGCAGAGTGCCGGCGACACGACGCTCGACGCCATCAACACCGACGGCCAGTGGGTCAGCGTCACGGTCAAAGTCGTTGACCTTTGGGAGCCGACCAGCGACAGCATCGCCCAGGTCGGACTCATCGGCGACGAGAGTGGCCGACTCAAGTTCACCAAGTGGGCGAAATCCGACCTTCCCGAACTCGAAGAGGACGGCGTGTACCGCCTCGACAACGTCGTCACCAGCGAGTACGATGGCCGCTACTCACTCAACCTCAACTCCCGGTCGGTCATCGAACCCGTCGATGACGACATCGAAGTCGGAGACAACGCCGAGGAATTGACCATCGAGGCCCCGATGGTCGCGATCCAGTCCGGAAGCGGACTCATCAAGCGCTGTCCTCACGACGGCTGTACGCGCGTTCTCCAGGACGGCCGGTGTGCCGAACACGGGAAGGTCGAAGGCGAGTTCGACCTCCGCATCAAGGCCGTCTTCGACGACGGCGTGCGCGTCCAGCACGCCATCTTCGACAAGGACGCGACCGAAGCCCTCGCCGACATCACCATCGAGGAGGCCAAACAGCAAGCGATGGACGCCCTCGATACGAGCGTCGTCGCGAACGACCTTACCGACGCCCTCGTTGGTCGCTACTACCGAGTCACTGGCCGCGTCATCGGGAAATACCTTCTCGTCGATGAGGCTGACCCACTCGCGTAGTCCCACGCCCCGCCCACTACCCTCTCCAATTCACGACAATGAGTAACTCAGCATCCACAGCCGACAGCAGTACCGACAGCAACAGTACCCAGCGACAAGGCCGACAGGTCGCAAAGCGCTCCTTCGCCGCCGAACTCAACGACGCAACCCACGTCTTCAAAGAGAGCGACGAGGAGCGGGCCCCGAATTTCGCGCTGCTTCCCAGTGGCGAGACCGCGAACCGCTTCTTCCTCGTCGGGACCGTCACCGAAGTCAACGACGTTGGCAAGGACAGCGAATATTGGCAGGCCCGAATCGTCGATCCCACGGGGACGGTGTTCGCCTACGCCGGTCAGTACCAGCCCGACGCCGCCGCGTTCTTCTCCGGCCTCGAACCGCCCGCGTACGTCGCTATCACCGCCAAGCCCAGCACGTACGAAACCGACGACGGCAACGTGAACGTCTCACTCCGGCCCGAGACCATCACTCGCGTCGATGAAGCCATCCGTAACCAGTGGGTGCGCGAAACTATCGACCGAACGGCTGCTCGCCTTGACGCCTTCGAGAACGACGATGATGACGACGGCTCGAATCCGTATATCGCGATGAGCCGTGAGCAGTACGGCGAGGACCGCTCGCTTGAGACCTACCGCGTGGCCCTCAACGAGGCCCGCGAAGACGTAGGGATGGACGCTGTCCCCGTTCCCAACTCCGACGGCTCCGACGCCGACCACGGAGCGGCAGATGAGCAGAACGAGACCGAGGTGGGGGCAGAGGACGCCGTCGACGAGGCGGCCATCGCCTCGGCCGTCGCCAACGCCGATTTCGAGGAGTAATGCACCAGGGATAGCCCACACTCCGATACCTGGGAGTTCTCTCTCGAGGGGGATGTCCAATCATCCCACCCACTACGCTCCGGTTCATCTCCTCCGCGTTCACAGCGAGAACGCGAGTGAAGCCCACGACTGGCCTCGATTTTCAGTACCGCGATGATTCTCGATTTAATGCCGCTCAACCAGTACGGCCACCCGCACGGCGGCGAAATACTCGTGGTCGAGATCGTCGACACCCAACTCATCTAGCTCCTCGAACGCGCTCGCCTCACCACTCGTTTGTGCCCCTCGAATCGGTGGAGGGCAACAGTCCAACCTACTCATGGCCACACTCCAAGTCAGTACCACCTCGAATGTACCGACCGTCGACCCTGACCGCGTCGATGAACTCCGCTCGTTCCTCGACGAGTGGCTGCTCGGGACCGGCCCGTTCGACACCCTCACCGTCGACGTTGTCGAACCCGACCGCGACCCCGACACCGGCGAGCGCCCACCACCGTACCTCGTCCTGTACGGCTACGCCTCGTTCGGGCCAGTACACCGCCCGACTGTCCGCCACGCCGCTTACGAACAGCTCGACGCCGCCAGCGACCTCGAGGGTCTCAGTGACGCCGACCGCGAGGCCCTCATCGACGCCGAAACCGAGGACCTCGTGTACGACTACCAGCACGAGCATACTGAAGACTTCCTGCGCGAACTCGTAGCGTACCTTGTCGAACCGTTCATCGTCCAGACCGCCGGCTACGAGAAATGCCGATTTCCCCTCGTCGGCTATCAGTATTCGGTTGACCTCGATGGCGAGATCGACCACGTCTCGCTCAGTTGACCGGCATCGCTCACCTGTAGTCCTACGCAACAGAATTCACTTATCTGACTCGAATTGTTGCGTAGGAACTCCAGCAACCCAACACTACCCCATCTCTTATGACCTTCTACACCCGACTCTCCGGCTACCTCACGTATCGCACGCACAACCATCTTGACGCTGCTATCCAGTGCCTCATCCGTGGGGCTTGGCTCAACGACGACGAGCAGTGGCTTCTCAAGGGCCACCCACGACAGGTCCGCGCTGACGCTACCATCGACCACGACCGCAACCTCCTCGTCATCCCGCCCGGCGTGTATCAGAACCTCGGGCGGATCACCACCGAACTGTTTGCCGGGGCAACTGACGGTCTCGTCGTCACCTCCTCGAGTGACAACTGCTTCGACGCCTGGATCGAGACGCCACTCCTAAACGCCGCTGATATCCCCGCCGGCGATGGAGGTGACGTCTCCTCGATTCAGTGTATCGACCTCGAACAGGTTGCGCTCTCGAACGGCCTCGGCATCAAGCGGCTCGACGATCCCGGTCACGAACAGTGGCAGCGCGACGTTCTCGACGCCTTCCACGACCAGTACGACCCCGACGTCCACGCCATCCTTGAATCTCCCTTCCCACCGCCCGAGTAATACCGCTGGTAACTGTGCATCACCAAGACTAGCCAGTCAATCACCCATTCATCCAGCCATGACATCAAATCCAACCGATACTCTATACACGTTCGCCGACCTTCGTGAGCGATTCGACAAGGAATGCGTTCTCCACGCGCTCTCGAAAGCCCGAGAAATCGACTGCGAAAACCCCCCGACAGTCTTCTTCCTCGACGAAGAGACCGGCCGCGTCTATCGCGTCCTCGAAGCCACGCGTGGCTCACCCGACTCCGGATGGTTCGTTCTCGCCATTGGCGGCCCCCACGTCGACGACGGCTACGAACGCCAACTCCGCATCCACGACTCGGATACGCACCGCGTCCTCCTCGAATCCGATTTCAAGTCCGACGACTACAATGAACCGACGCCCATCGACGACATCCAGGCAACTGCCGATGTAGACGTGGAAGGAACGAACGATTACCGATTGGATCGTCGCGCCAGCTACCCACCCACCGAAGATGGCGAACTGGACTTCCGGACAATGGCCGACGACCTTGGCATTGCTGAGGTCGCTCCGTACTCGCAAGTATTCATCACCGACGGGACGGGTACCGTCCGGCGTATCGTCTCCTGCGATATTAACCGGGGGCTCGTCCGTCTCCGCGACAAATACGACGGTCAGGAATACGACGTCGACCCCTCCGACCTCTGGTCGGACTGGCACTACGACGATCTCCAGTTCCGCAAGCGTGTCTTCCTCGACTACGACGACTACGTCATCGACGATGAATGCTGCCCGGCGTTCGAGACACTTCTGGACGCCGCGAAAGCCCACGCCGCTGGACAAGACGCCGTGGATGAAGTCCTCGATGAGGTCATCCGCCTGTTCACCGACCTCCACGAACTCCCCTGGACGATTCGGTGATGCCCGGGCTCGCACTGCCCATCGACGGCGCTCAGTTTGTCTCCTCCGCCTCGCTAGAGGGGGCCCCTCCTCACCGTAGTTTCCATGTCCCAGCGCACTCTCACCGGCGACGCAAGCACCAGCCCTACCACTATCCCGCACCCGTCTTGGATGACCACACCGCGCCCCAGACGGGCTCCCAAGTCCGAAGGCGATCCGGACTCGGACGAACGAACACCAGCAGCCTTCGAGACCGAACGCCAACACCGCCGCCCCGACCGCAGCTGTCCCGAGTGTGCGACCGACGAACACCTCGTCGCCGACGAGACTGAAACCTACTGTCAGTCCTGTGGGCTCGTGGTTGCCAGAGACATCCTTGACCGGGAACTCCAGTGGGAGACAACCGACGATGGCGAACGACAACCTGCCCGGGGCGGCGCTCCTACGACCATCCGCCGCCACGACAAGGGACTCCCAACCGAGATTGGCTCCTACCGCGACGGCTACGGAAACGAACTCTCGTCGAAGACACAGCGCCAGTTCAATCGCCTTCGGAAGTGGGACGACCGCGCGAAGGCGAGCACTACTCACGAACAGTCGCTCCGTACCGGCCTTGGCGAAATCGCCCGTCTCGTGAGTGCGGTCGAACTCCCTGTACCGATCCACGACCGCGCTGCGAGACTCTTTCGCGACGCCTGGGAGAGCAATCTCCTCCGTGGGCGCTCCATCGAAGCCATCGCGACCGCCAGCATCTTCGCCGCCTGTCGCCTCGAACGCCTGCCACGGTTCCTCGAGGAACTCGCCGCCGTCGCCCGCGTCGACGAATCCGATATCAAAAGCGCCTACAAACTGCTGAATCGCGAGCTCGAACTCGCAACGCCACCGCCGCTCCCGCAGAATTTCCTCCCCCGACTCGCCAACGCCGTCAACACCCATCCCCGCGTCGAACGACGAGCCCATCAACTCGTCACTGCCCCCGCCGTCGGTATCCTCGCCAACGGCCGACAGCCCGCCGGCGTCGCCGCAGCGTGCCTCTATCATGCCCACGATGAGAGCGGGGTGACCAACCACAAGCTTACACAGCAGCGACTCGCCGACGCAGGCTTCTCCACCCCGACGACCATCCGCAACATCCGCCGGGAACTTCTCTCGCTCGACGACTCTGGTGATCTTCCCGATCCGGACGGCAATCTCGACGACTACCTCGGGTAGGTCGGTCGGCGCGGCATCGCCCCGCAGGTTCATCGTCCTACGCAACAACTGGATCGGCCATCGACTCCACTCTGTTGCGTAGGAGTGACCCACCGCCTCGTTTGTCTCCCTCGAAATCGCTGGAGGACAACCAGAATGGGCACACTCAGCCACCACCGTGCAGCGGATCGCTTCCAGACCGCACTCCGACAGCGTCTCGATGCCGCGTCTGACCCGAATGCGGCCCAGCAAGCCTACGACGACGCACTTGAGGCGCTCATCAGCATCGCCATCGACGAAGTCGAACTCGACCGGGCCGCCCGCGCCCTTGCTACCGACCCCGACGCCATTGACTTCCCCGAGACGAACGCACAGTCACACTCGAACCCCACCTCTGAGTCTCAAACATAACGAGTACTTCGACACACCGACTCCGAGAGCCGACAGCTCGCAGCCAGCAACCCAGACCAACGCCTCAGTATCGTCCTGCGCGACTACCCTCACCATCGCCGGTTCCCCCCGTGCGATACCGACGCTCAGTTTTGGCCCCCCAAGGGCGGTGAGGGGGCAGAGATGAGCATTATCCACACCGTGACTGCGTTGCTCGCTCGCGAACTCCTCACCCGACTCGACGAGCAGCCGAGTTCGACCACCGAAGCATGGTCGAGTACCCAGAACCGTACCGACGCAGACCAACCCCCCGAACACGCTCGAAACCGATGAGTACCAACACTGAATCTGACACCGCTGACGCACAGCCCGCGACCACTCCCAACGTCGAATCTGAAACCGCACCTGAAACCGAACCCGAGATCGACACACAACCGGAACCCGAGGTCAAAACAGAAGTCGAACCGGAACCCGACCTCAGCGTCGAAACCGACACCGACGCCGACGGTGAGACGGACACCGAGAGCGAGAGCGAACCCGATAGCGAGGGTGACGATGACGCAGAAGAGGTCGTCACGAGCCCGCCCCAGCAGTTCACCGCCGCCGTCAAGGGCGGAGCGATCAAGGAGTTTGTCAGCACGCTTCGCGCCATCGTCGACGAAGCGAAAATTCGCGTCGGCCCAGACGGTATCCACACTCGAGCCGTCGACCCCGCCAACGTCGCGATGTACGACGTCTCCCTCGCAGCCGGAGCCTTCGAGTCCTACGACGCTACCGAGGGCATCCTCGGTGTCAACCTCGAACGCTTCGAGGAAGTCCTCAAACTCGCCAAGAAAAACGACCTCGTCCAGCTCTCGTTCAACACCACGTCATTCAAACTCGTCATCCATATCGACGGCGTCGAGTTCACGATGGCGCTCATCGACCCCGACAGCATCCGCAAAGAGCCCGAAATCCCCGAGATGGACCTCCCCATCTCCCTCACGCTCGAGGAAGCACAAATCTCGCGTGGCGTCAAGGCCGCCGATATGGTTTCCGACCACATCCGCTTCCGCTGTGACGAGGCCGAGACCACCGTCTACATCGAAGCCGAAGGCGACACCGACAACGTCAGTCTCGAACTCGCAGATGACGACCTCGCCGCGCTCACGGCCGCCGACGGCAACGCACTATACAGCCTCGACTACGTCAACGACATCTCCAAACAGTTCCCCAAGGGCACGGAGATCACGCTCACCTTCGGCGGCGACTTCCCGATGATGTTCGAGTACCAGTTCAGCGACGGCGAATGCGACGTCCTCGCGATGCTCGCCCCGCGTATCCAGAGCGACTAGTTGACTCCTCCCCCACGCCGTATCGCACAACCACCACAGCCACACTCCGTGCATCATCCCAGATTCTTATGAACTCACTCACCACCCTCAGCGACGGCGAAACCTACGCCGACGTTCGCTTCGGTGACGACTTCATCGTGACCATCGACCGCACCGCTCGCAAGGACGCCATCACCATCCGTGTCTTTCATCCCGACACGCCCGAGACTCCCGTCGGCGAACACCACCTCAACCTCTCCCTCGACGACGATTCCGGCCTCGGGACGCCGAGCGAGTCCACCGATCCCACCGGGGCTCTCGGCTGAGATGGCTCTCGACCGCTACGCAGCGCCACTCTCCCTCGTCGAATCCGAATCAGAGACCGGCGACCAACGCAAGTGTCCGTATTGTCGGTGGAACTCGCACACACTCTATCGACTCGACAGCTGGCCCGCTGACCACGCCGGATGTACCTACTGTGTTCTCGAGTTCCTCCGCAGCGACGAGTACCTCATCTATCACGACCGCGACCACGGCGCCGCGCCGACTGGCCCGCCCACATCTGAAAACGCCACCGGGTGACCACCCCGTCCCACACCATGCCAGCGAAAACCGACTACTCCAGAAAGATCAAATGGAAGACCGAACCGTACCGAGGCGAACGCTCCATCGGGGGCAACTTCGTCTACTCCGGTGAGAACCTCCTCGACAAGCATCTATTCGTCCATCGAGTCGCCCCCGGCGGCTTCGATTGGGGGCCCGACGCCTCCGACGAGAAAGCCTGCCAACTCGCCATCGCGCTCCTTGCCCCGTACAAGGGCGTGGACTACGCCGTCGAACACTACCACCTGTTCGCCGAGAACTTCGTCCGGCGCGAACTCACCGAGGACACCTGGGAAATCAAGCGGAGCGACTTCCGCAGTCCAGACTACGTCCGTGCCATCGACGGCCGCGACTACCCAGAGCATACCGCCCCCAGCCCAGAGGATATGCCCGCCCTCGAGGACGTCGACCTCGACGCCATCACCTACGCCGAGGAGATTGCACTCGCAGAGAAATACGACGACGTCCTCTGGCACAGCGGTAACCGGCGCGACAACCTCCGTCGTCTCCTCGCCATCTGGAACGGCAAGGAAGACCCGAGTACCGACTCCGTTTCCTCGAGCACCCTGTATCGGGTTCAGGGCCTCTCCATTCCCTCGAACGCCCTCAGTACGCTCGTCCGCGAGTTCGACACGATGGGCGACCTCGCCGGCTGGATCTGCTTCGGTCGCCACCACGACCGACTGAACGGCATCAGCAAAGCGACCGCGAAGAAACTCACCGATGCTCGCCCCGGCCTCATCCAGTACTTCGGCGGTAAGGAGTACATCCCCGAACACGAAGGTCGAGAGATGACGCTCTCGGAAACCACGGGCCACGAGAGCGCCCAACAGACGTTCCGGAGCGCGCTCGCAGACGGCGACGATGCCTGATTCCACAGCTCACTCTCACCCTCCGCAGTACCCGTAGAACGCGGGTTCTACGTGTTCTTTGAGTTCTTCTCGTTCTCCGCGTCCTTCGAGACAGGAGTCGCGACCTACGGTCTGCCCGTTCCTACGCAACTGACTACACTTGCTGGTCGGTCCAGTCGTTGCGTAGGACTCGTTTGTCTCCCCCGGAGGAGGTGGAGGGCGGACGTCCACACGGAGCGCTCCTAGCGTGTTGTGTCGACACCAACGGCCCAGTGCGGTTCCGCGTGGGCGTGCCACACCTCGCCCTCTATCTTCGGAACGGAACACCCTCCGTTCTTTCTCCCTCACAGAGGAAGCACCGACACGCTACTTGTCAGGGGCATCACTCTCCCGTCCTCTCCGGTCTACTCTCCCCTCTCCGCTGAAGCTCCTGTCCTGACCTCTCTTCGCTCGTCTCTTCTCGAACCGTTGTACCGCCCCCGACCGCACTCCCATCTCCGTTCTCCGGTCTCTCTGGACAACCGCTGTGCCACCCAACGGCGGTTGCCACTTTTCGTACGAGAAACCGCTCCACTCCAATGTCCACAGAACCCACCACCACGTCCGATACCGAATCGTCCACCTCGACCGAGACCGAGACCGAGGCTGAAACCGAGGCCACGGCCGAGGGCGAGAATAAGAACACGAACGATACCCAGCACGCGAACAGAGCTGATACCGCGTCCGGGGTGACCGGCCGCCCGGCCGTTGCCCTGGCAGATCTCCTCACCCGAGAGACGGACATCAAATTCGCCGGTCTCACCGAGACCGACAGCGGGTCGTATCCCGACGAAATTCCACCGGAAACTAGGTGTCTCGCCGATTCACCTCGCTCGTTCAAAGAGGCGATTCGCGTGCTGCCGAAGGCCAGTCCAGGCGAACTCTGGGCGACTAACGATTTCGTCGAGACGAGCGGCCGGGTCGATACCACCGCCATCCGCGATGTGCACGGCCTCGATATCGACGCCCTCGAAGCCGCCACTGGTCGCTCACTCGAGGACCTCGCCGCTGGGAGTAGCGCCGACGCCGTCGTTCGAGTCCGCGACCACAAAGACATCGTCGACGACCGCCGGAAAGCGTTGAACGCGCTCGGCTACGACGTCAAATTCCGCTGGCAGATCGCCAGCGACTCCTACAGCATCATCAACCCGCAGGACGCGTATCTCCCCATCATCAGTGCGCTCCAGCAACGAGGCGAAACCGACGCCTTCGGATGGGTGTCCTACCGCGACTGGGGCGGCCTGCTCAAGATGGTCGTCATCTGTCCCAGCCTCCGCCACGTCGTCTCCAACGGGGAAGCAGACCTCGAGAACGCCGTCGACGAAGACGGTCTCGCGAGCGTCGTCAGCGCCGCTCAGACCGACAGTGACACGAGTGACGCCGAGACCGAGTCCGACTCCGACGCCCCGGAGACAGTTGTTTACGGTGGTTTCCAGACCGGCTACGACTTCCGAGGCACTCAAACACTCTGGGCGCGACCCATCCTGTTCTTCCCCGACTCAGGGACGGTCCTCCCGGATATGGGTGAGCGCTACACTCGACGCCACTACGGTCAGGCGACCAACGCCGCCCATGAGCGCAAACAGGGTCGCGTCCCCATCAGCGAGTGGTGGCGGAACATCTACGACGACATCGACACGCGGATGATCGAAGTCGATATCGCCATCCGACGGACCCGCGCCATCGCCTACGACTTCGACGACCTCCCCTTCTCGCTCGAAGACTGCTACACCTACTGGGGGGTCGCGTTCAAATACGCCGAGCGAGCCGCCGAGCGTGCAACCTCAATCGCTAAGCCCGCACGCCGCCCCACCGTATTCAACATCCAGCTCTCCTTGGTCATCGCACTCCTCGAGGAATACAAAGGCTCGATGGCCTCGAACTCCTACCAGGAATACCTCGAAGTCGCTGGCGAACTGTTCAGGAAGCCCGCGATGATGATTCAGTTGGCGATGCAAGAACACGACCGGCGAGCCGACAGCGATGTCGATCGGGTCCTCCCTGAGAGTCAACAGACGCTCTCAGACGCTCTCGAGGATATCGTCGATATCCCCGGCATCAGCGTCGATACCGAAGCAGACCTCACCGACCAGCAGGCCCAGCGCGTCCAAGACCGACTCCAGCAGCGGCTTGGAGACGCCTAGCCCTCTCACCGCCGGCTCGAAAGCATCTCGACCGCACCGCAGATGAACTCTCTCGAGTCACCGGAGGCCGCCCCCAGCCACCGAGCGTTGCACGTGGTCGGAGTGCGAATTTGAGTATTGTTTGTCGCTCCCGGAAGCGTGGAGGAGCCGAACAGACTCGGCCTCGCAATCTCAATCCCATGTCCTCAACCACCACATCCGGTAGTCCCGACAGTACCGACAGTCCCGAGGGGCAGGTTATCCTCTCGCACCTCGTGAATCGACTCCTTCAGCGCGAAGGAGGAAACATCCCCGTCGAACGCGTTACGCTCCGCGTCTCCGACTACGCTGATCTCTCCGACCAGGACGCCGCCGACCTCATCGACGACGGCGCAGACGCAGGCATCTACACACTGAATCGGTCACAGAGCGGAAGCGCCACCATCGCCGGCGTCTCACCACAGGGGCCCGAACCACAGGTGATCACCGACGCCTTCGGCGAACTCCAACACGACACCGGCGCAGACTTCCGCGTCATCAGCGTCGTCACCGACTCGATAAACGACGCCCTCCACGACGCCGGGTACGATGATTTCACCGCACTCGCGAGCGCCAGCACCGACGACATCGCCGGCCTCACCGGAACCCTCACCGAGAGCCGCGCCGAGAATCTCCTCAAAGAAGCCCAGCGACACGTCCCCGTCGGTCACCGCCTCGCACAGCGAGCCGCCGCCTACTACAGCCAACGGAGCAATCCAGACACCGGCCTCGGCGAAGCCCGCGTCACCGACCTCTCGCTCGTCACCGAATCCGTCGGCGAACCGCGCTTCTTAGCCGAAGGCTGGGACCCCGACGACGAACGCGGGATGTACGTCTCCAACATCGGACGGAACGCCGGGACTCCCGTCCCCACGGGTCTCCACATCCTCGATAACCCCGACCATCCCAGCGTCCCGAAGGCCGCGACCCATCCCGATGCGAACTACGATGCCCTCCCCGTCGACGAACACGGCGAGGTCATCCCGCCCGCTGTCCCCATCGACCCACGCCTCCAGCTCCCGCTCGACGAACTCATCGCGAAGAAACTCGCCCGAGGACTCGTCCCCGTTAGAGTCGTTGGCCCCCGGGGATCGGGGAAGAACTACCTGCTCAAGTACCTCTGCCACAAGACGAACCGTGGCTACCAGTCCATCGACGTCGATCGAGCGACTGAACCCGAGGACCTCTTCGGGCCGCTCGTTCCCGACGGCGATGTCATCGTGCCCCGCAACGGCGCCGTTAAACAAGGACTGCTGAACGGCGATACCATCGTCATCAACGAGTTCCCCGTCATGCAGGCTGGCGCCGCCATCACCCTCCACCGGCTCCTGAACGAGGGGACGCTCCTCGTCAAGTCTCACGGCGAACTCGTCGAGCCGCACCCTTCGGCCCGCCTCGTCATCACGATGAACCCGCCCACCAGAGAGTACCGTGACTCCGAGCCGATGAACTCCGCCACCCGTGGTCGGTTCCGAGCCTTGGAGCAACCCTACATCCAGGACGTTGAGGAGGAAGTCGAGACGCTCGACCGCCAGGTCAACAGTACGGACATCGTGGTGGACCGCCCGACGCTCCGGAAGATCGTCCAGTTCGCTCACCAGACGCGGCAGAACGAGTCCTGGCCGACGCTGTCGACCCGGAATCTCACCATCCTCTGCGAACACATCGAGGATGGAGCGTCACCGAAGGCCGCGACGAAAAACGAGCTCTGGGCGGTCGCGGAACCGAATCAGTATCCCGAAGACGCCTACGAAACGCTCAACGACTACCTCTAAGACCAAACAGGAATTATACTGCGGAGCGGATTATTGATGGGTATACTCTCGATACTCCCCTGCTAGTCTTCCCGATGACTCTTGCTCAGTGGCCATCTCGTGCAATAGGAGATTCTCCGTATTCCATTGGAGGAGCTGTTCGTGAATTGTCTCCACAGCGAGATTCGCGAGCGAGGTGTGTTCTTTCATCTGCATGAGATGGGGGAGTCCAGCAATATACAGACAGAGGCCATTATCTGAGTTCCGCTGGAATATCTCGACTATCCTGTCCCGCGTGTCAGTCGGGTCCTGTACAAGAAGATCCGTTAGTGTGGCTTCACGGAATCGTGACTGAGAGGGCTCACCTCTCTCACGCGCCCACGCATTGGCGATGGACTCAGGTGAGACCGCATCATCCTCGTTGATGACGGCGATATTCCCCGCAGACGCGAAGCGAACAGTTCGCCAAGCACTCTTACTGAGTGGAAGTTCTTGGTCGGTGTAGAAGTTTGAGTGTTGAATGTCCCGATCATCGATGAGGGCTCTAACCGATGAAGCGGTGAGTTGCTGGCACTCGTCCCCGCCAGTCTGCGCTTTGACAGCGGCTTCAATAAATACGTCCTCGATATCAGCCCCCGTGAATCCATCCGTCAACTTACTGAGTTCCGAGAGCATCCTAGACCTAGTTGGATGCTTGGCTACCTCTTGGAGATCCGTCTGGAGATGCTCGGGATTTCGTCGACGGATCTGTTCGACGTAATGGTGAATAATCGCTTGACGCTGTTTGTGGTCCGGACGTGGGAACGAGATCGGTTGGTTTCCGAGCCGACCGGGGCGAAGTAGTGCGGGATCGAGGACCTCTGCAAGGTTCGTCGATGCGATGACTTTCGGCGCGTCCTCAGTCTTCGCGTCGACCCCGTCGAGCAGGACTAAGAGTTGAGCGACAAGCTGTGCGCTGTGTTCCTGTGACGCCTCGCTTCGACTACGAGCGATAGCATCGATTTCGTCTATATAAAGGACGTTCGAGTCGGTGTTTTGGGCTTCGTCGAACTTCTTTCGGAGTAGCCGCTCGGACTCGCCCACCCATTTGCTGAGGATCTCTGGCCCGGAGATCGTCACTGGCATCGCGTTATACTCCTCTTGGCAGGTCTCGATGACGAGTTCCGTCTTTCCCGTCCCTGGCGGCCCCTCGAGGAGTATGCCGGTTCGATCCGCTAGTCCCCATTCGGCGTTCGACATCCGGAGGAACTCCTGGAGGTCGTGCTTCTGTCTGTCGAGTCCGGCCACTCTCCCAGCAGCCACCGACTGCACTGCGTCGTGCGCGACGAGTTCTCGAAACTCACCCGCCGTAAGGCTGATTGACTCTGTCATCCAGTCCAAGATGTCATCATCGGGTGGCAGTTCGAGAATGAGCCGTGTCCGGAACTCGGCTGAATCCTCACCAGCCTCCGTGTATTCATACCGTCTCCAACACTCACGTTCCAGGTCCCCAGTGTCGTTGGTTACGAGATGGTAATGCTCGGTTGGGTTCCCTCCGTCGTCACGTGTGAAGGTGTATGTGTCGTCGTCAGAATGGTTGAGCTGGTCTGGTGCTAGCCACCCGCGTTCGTCCTGTAACGAGAGATGAACCTCCCCGAGCGAGGAATTAGCGAGTTCTGCGAGTAACCACGTGCCGAACTTCTCATCAGTCATTGTCATAGAACGTGTCAATTAATGGCTCCACCCGCCGAATCCCAATACACCGCCCGTTCTCCAGAACGGGGACACAGAGTTCGACGGTCAAGTCATCGAACTGCGTTGCTTCAGCCTTCACGAGATCTTGCACGAGTAGTGCTTGCTCCCGTCCACGATAGAGGATACGTGGTGGGATGACTATGTAAATCGCGTCGATCGAACTCGTGTAGTCGTGATACTTTTCAAGCGCTTCAGATAGCTTCCGATACTGGAACGCCCCCTCTGAGAATCCAGTCTCGAACTCGATAACCGCCGGTAACCCTGTCTCAATCGACTCGTCGTCTTCACTAAGCAAGAACGCAGTGAGCGCGTCCTCAGCGTCGGATCGTGTCGCGTCGAAATAGATGTCCGCAACTGGTCCGCTCTCCCCGAAGTCGTGTTCGCTTTCTAAAGGATTCTCCTCCAAGAGTGTCGCCCGGACGAACGTATTAAATGGCGTCTCAGGATCCATCACCTGCCAGAGTTCCCGAGCCATTCCTTCGGTGAGTATACCCTTCCAATTGTAGTGTTGGTCGCTCTCTCCGCCTTCAGTCTGCCGTTCAGTGAGTGCGACCTGCGTCCAGCGACCACTCCGTAGAAGCCGTTGGAAGACGGTGTCCGCTTGTGCGATCGTCTCCCAGGATCCGGGAATGCCATTAAACGCGTAATAGCACGCAATCCGATCGTCGAACGTATCTTCCTCAACTCTTGGTGTCGCGATCGAGACGGGCGCCGCCTGTAGTCGCTCGAGAACACCCGTCTCCTCCTCACTGGCTTTGGGGAGAGACACAGAAGCGAGATGTTCGACGAGACGATGAGTAAATCCGGAGAATCGGACTGATCCCTCCCAGCGTTGTGGGATGTTGATAAGAAGATATCCGAGCCCGCCACTGTAGAGCGTCTCAACTTGGTCGACGAGATCCGGAACGATGTCGACGCCAGCATGCTCGATCGCAGGCCGTCCGTTCGTTTGCGACGGCGACCACTCATCCCCCGAGACGTCGATAGTGACGATTGACCCCGGGACGTCGGGAACTCTTAGTTCGTTTGCGACGAACTCCGCATGCTTGATAGTCGGCTCTCCACCGCGGGATTCCGAGTACGCATCGCGAAGGGAACGCTGTAGGAATTCAAACGACGGCACCTCTTCTGTCGCACGATGAACGATGCAAACGGGTCGATCACTACTATACGGTAGACCGCCACCCCACTGGAACACTGGGTCGAACTCTTCAAGCTCGTCCAGTAGTTGTTGACTTCCTGCTAGTGGAGTGAGCTGGGTGGTCGGCCGTGACTCGCGCCCTACTCGTTCGAGTAGCCGCGTTACAGTGATTTCCTGCCCGCCCAGGGTTCGTCCCCGGTTCATTCGTCGGTTCTGTTGGCTCGTGGTTGAGACTGGTTGTTCTGACGCCTTCTCTTTCTGCTGGGAGACCGAAACCGTCTGCGGGGTAAGCATCGGATCTGCGAGGTTAGCAGTGGATTTTGGAGTCCGAGATTTCAGGACAGGGCTACCGCTTCGCTGTAACGATATCCGAGGCGACGAGATGTCTCCCTCCGGCTTAACTTTGGAAACCGGTCGTGGGCTGACCGATTCCACTGGGTCGTTCGAGTTGTTGAGTTCAATCTGTTCGATGGCGAGTTCCATCCCTTCGTCGGATAGATTCGATTCCTCGTCTCCCTCACCACTGTCGGCTGCTGTATTCGACCCAGTGACTCGAGTATATTCTTCCCCCGTCCTCTGGTCCTCAGGAACGTCCCCACGACGATTGTCTTTATCAGTCATTCTCCGCAGTATGCCCGTGCTCCGAGAGTAATTGGAGAATCTGATTTCGAGCACCTGAATCTGTCCCGTATTTACTCTGATGAGTAAAGACTGGTTGATCGTTGTCAATCCGTAATGGCATACGGAACGCATATCTGGCGAACCGAAATTGTTCTCCCTGATCGAGGCTCGTTTGATTCTTTACTGCCTGGAGCCAGCGCTGCCCCCCGTGAATTCGTTCATTACCTTCTGCCCATGACCGATAGAAGAGATACTGAAGCGGAGAGAGTTTGTCTTTATCTCGAGAAATATCGATCGAAAGGTCGAACGGAGCGGCAGTGTTGAGTAGCTTGACGAGATTTTCATAGTACTTCTCGTTGAAGGTCCGCTCGTCTTCCTGCTCAGTTGTAACGATCTCGAGGGTCACTAATCGCTGCTGTTCATCAGTGTCTAAAGCCCCTTGCGCGTGGCGCCACTCGATACCTACATTCACACGTAGGAGTGCGGTGAGAGTTGGTTCTGCCGGTGGACAGAGGCTGATCACTCGCTGTACCCACTCCTCGGCAACGTTTGTCGTTGCGACACTCGCGTCTGGTAACTCGAAGAACTGATCCGGCATACTGTACGCATCCGGGTCGACATCGGATTCCTCCGCGAAGGTGGCCGGATCGTCATCCAAGATCCCGGTGAGCTTACTCTCAAGGCTCACAAGTGCATCGAGCGTATCTCGAAACGTTGTGGCACCAGTCAGTTCGATCGATTCAATGTAGGTCGATTCGCGGGGATACTCTTCGAATTCATCAAGCGTGCTGGACTCGAGGTGAAGTGCGGAAGTTTGCTCGCTATTGACCGTCCATTCGAATTCCGACAGCCACCAAGGCAACCGGTTTGCATCACCCTCAACGGAGCCAACGAGCCCCCCGTGTGCATCCTCGATTTCCGCGTACGTCCGCTCGGTGCCAACGATCCCGAGCTTCCGTTCGAGATCTTCGACGACCTCTCGCTGAAATTGATCACCCGACGGGAGTGCGTTGAGCTTGACGACGAGCTGCTTGAGGTATCCATCGTCAAGCCACTCGAATAACGACTGCGTCGACGGTGACTGAGACATGGTGGTCTCAACACAAAGAATATTGAAATAGATTAGCCATCGGTTCTTATGCGAATCAACCACGACTTCTAGAAGAGTGAGACCCCAATACGTAGACATCAGGGGGAGGGGTAATCCAGCCGACCTTATTTTCAAAACACAGTGGTGTAAGTGCGGAACGCAATAATCAGCCGTCTTGATATGACTACCGAGTCTCTATATTTGCGGAAATATCTAACAATAAGCCACCCACCAATCATCAATAACCCCCAGTCCGATGGCGCCTACGGATACGTCCGTAGCAAGACTTCCATCAACGGGTTGTAATTTATTTTGACCGGTTTGTACACCCCTCTACGGTGAGGGCGTCCAGAACTCCAATTCACCATGCCACTCGACCATCGACACAACAAACACCAGCAGGTCATCGGCGACCTCACACCACAGGCCGCGACCAGAGCCCGCATCTCCACACAGCGCGCTGACCGACTCCGCGAGTTCATCCTCAGTCATCTCCCCGATGAGGTGACCGTCGACGTCGTAATCACATCCGGTGTCCAGACTGCCGCCGTCCTCCCGGCCGACGTCGACGCCATCGTCTCCTCAGACGCCACCGACATCGAACGCGCTCAGGCCGAACAGTTCCTCGCCGGCGTCGACGCTGACTATCTCGTGCTCGTCACCGGGAACGAAGCCGACCTCACGCGAATCCCGCTCAACGACCAACTCACCGCCGACCACGCCCACCAATTCGGCCTCGCCTTCCACGAGCTCCTCCACATCCTCAAAACGGCGATCACCACCATCGGTGAGCTACTCGATACCGAAATCGACTCGCAGTATCACGCGCAGGTCCACGACCTCATCAACATCATCGAAGACGGCGCAATCGAGAGCGAAGCCATCAACGGCGAAAACTTCAGCGACAACGCTGGCATCCGCCTCGAACTCACCCGACGACTCCACTCGCAGACGCCCGATGACATCCCCACCGGACAAGAGATTCGCTACTCGTTCTGGGATGCCGTCACCTCGTGTCTCTACGACGAAGCCATCTATCCGACCGGCATCACGGATGTCCTCCTCGACGAGGACGACAACCGAGTCCGCTTCAAAAGCGAGGCCGACCGCGACGCGTTCGAGGCAATCCACCCCGAACTGTGCATCCTCTCGCGTGACGCACTCGCGATTCGGAGTACAGACCGCGACGACACGACCCACGCTCATGACAAGACCGCCTCCGTCCGTCGCGCCCGTCGCGTTATTCAGACCTGGACCGACCATATCCAGCCCGTCCTCGAAGCCGACACTCGAGACCACCAGCAGGCCCAGGACGATGAACAAACCGGGGAAGACGGCCAGGGGCAATCTCAGGAGCGTGACGGCGACGAGCAGAGTCAACAGCAGGAGTCCGGCGTAGACGCCACAGGCCGCCCCGAGTCGGCGTCCGGCCCCGACGGCGGCGATGATATCTCCAGTGGAAACGGACAGCCACAGAACGCCACAGCGGACGCGTCAGCCACGCCCGGTGAGAACGCCGAGTCACCCCTGCCCGAAGACTTCGATCCAAGCGAGGTCACGCTCTCACGAGATGCGACCGACGACCCCCGTCAGAACATCTTCGAGCAACCGCAAGTCACGGCCGACCCCAATCCAGACGATATCGATGTCGATTCCTCCAGGACGATCCCCGACGACATGGGTGACACCGACAGCGATGGCGACGGTGACGACGACGGTGAGGCCGGAGGGCCTTCTTCCGAATCCGGTAGTGATAGGGGGACTGACGCCAGCGGTGATAGTGACCAGGGCGATGACGGCGACGCCAGCGACCTCTCCGGTGGCGATTCTGAACCTGAACCATCGACCCGGGCACAGGCGATTGCCCAAGCCACTGAGCGGGCCCGCGAACGCGAGAAACCGGGAGCCGGTAACGGGACAGAAACAGAGTCCATCGCTGGGGATGAGTCAGGAGCGCAGCCCACTCCCGCTGACTCGCACTCTAAGGCCGACTCGACTGGGAGTCACCGTCCCCGAGAGCAGAGTAGCCAGCTCACGCTCGGGAACTTCGAGGAAAAAGATCAGGACACGGGGGACGCCAGTGAAGACTCGCTGTCGTCCAGTGAGGGTGGGAGTGAAGGAGAGAGCGAGAGCGGTTCCCCCGGCGTCAAGCGGGATGGCAGTGGCGATGTCGATGTTGATGACGGTGAGGATTCCGGGGACACGGAAGATACGGAGAACACGGGTTCTACGGGTTCTACGAGTTCTACGGGTAGTGCGTCCGACGAGACTCAGGACACTCCAGATGGTCCGGCCCACGCACAGAGTTCCTCCCGGTCACAGCACGAAGCGCAGGCGGCGTACGAAGACGCCCTTGCCCGCGACGAGCGTGCAGCCCGTACCGAAGCCGACCGCGAACAAATCGACGAACGGGCGCTCGGAGACGAACTCGACGCGCTCGCCGATCACCTCGACCGTCAACGTCGCCAGCGGACACCAGATACTGGGAGTGAGGAGAACAGCGGACAGAGCGGAGGGGCGGGATACTCGCCGGGGAGCCTCACCGACCTCGAAATCCTCCCCGTGGCTGACGATCTTGTCTCACTCCGTGAGTGGGCCGCCATCGAAGACGGGGTCGGTCGGGTTGCCGACACCCTCGAAATGTATCTCCGACTCGACCGCCGCAAGAGTACCCGACGCGGACTCTCCGCTGGAGCCTACGATACTCGCGCCGGCCACCGCCTCGCCATCGGTGACCCCCGGGTCTGTAAGAGCCGAACGATGGGCAACGAGAAACAGTATGCGCTCGTCCTCATCCTCGACCGCTCGGGGTCGATGCGGGGCGGGTCGCCCGCGAAGATAGAGGTGGCAACCCAAGCGCTCACTCGATTCGCCCTCGCCGCCGAGAATCTCGGTATCCGCGTCGCCGTCATCGACTTCATTCACGGCAACGCCCGCCTCGTCAAGCCGTTCAGCATCGAGACGCGACACGTCCAGTCATCTCTTCTCGATACATCCTGTGGCGGCGGGACGCCACTCGCTGAGGCCATCGGCCTTGCGAACGACCTCGTCGAAGCCCAGCGCGACGACCCACTCATCATCAGCGTTGGCGATGATCAGACCTCGGCCGATTCCGTGAAAGATGTCATCCGCCGGACGTACGCTCCCGTGTGTTCGCTCACCATCGCGACCGACACCGAACCCGGCACGCTCTCGGGGTCGGCCTCAGAACTCGCCACCTACTACGAGCGCCAGGAGGCGGTCTATACGCCTGAGCGACTTGACGATCGTCTCGACCAGTTCGCCAGTCTCCTCGCTGGTCTCTGAGGGTCACTCCTGGCCAGTTTGTCGCCCCCGAAACGGTAGCGGGGTGTCCCTCCGACGCCCGCAGCAGCCACCGAATCATGTCCTGTCGAACACTCCATACAGCCGACGGCAACGTGCCTAGCCTCGTCCTCCCGCCGGGGGCGCTCGCCCACACCGACCGAGGATACGAGTACGACGTCGAACGCGACCCGGCCAACGTCGAACCAATCGAACACCAGATCCGCCTCGACTTCATCCGCGGTGGCCCCGTCCGCCGCGACCAACTTCTCGGCAGCTACAATCCGTGGAAGTACGACCCGACAGATCCCGCCACCCTCCCCTGGCAGGGCGTCAAGCAGAAACCGCTCGGCCTCGCCTACGCTGAAACCTCCTGTGCCGCACGAATCCACGAGGAAAAAAGATTCTACGACCACGTCGACGATGACGCCGTCCTCGCGGATGCGCCGGCGTTCCTCGCAGCACGACTCCGAATCGCTCACGAAACCCCCGATCCAGAACAGGCCCTCGAAGAGGAACGCCAGCGCCGCGAGAAATGGTATCGCGAACTCATCCCCGGGCCCAACCTCAGTCAGGTCCTCAAGGACTCGTCGTACGGCTCACTCATCGAGACGTGTATCGGGCCCCCACCCGACGCCGACCGCCTCCTCGAACACAACGCCTTCGTCGGGATGGTCCTCGTCGACGACGACACCGACCCCGACACCTTCGCTCGCGACCGCACCCTCGATTCCACGTACGTTCTTCGAGAATCCGCGCTCTCGCATACCCAGACCGATGACCCCGTCCGACTCGCTGACTACGGCATCGACCTCCCCGCCCCGCTCCTGGTCGGCGAATACCAAAGCGGCAGCCAGTACCTGCTCATCCCGTGGGGCGACGCCCTGACCTGCGCGTGTCCATACAAGCAGTCCGCACCGTGGCGCGTGATGTGTAAACACGAACTGCTCGCGAGCGTCGTCTGTGGTGGCCGCGACTCGATCTTCCTCCCCGTCTCCCGGGGCATCGACGTTCCGCACCGAGCGCGGCGCTTCGTCAGCCCCGAAATCGCCATCTCACACCAATCACGAGCCGAGGACTACCACCGATGACAACGCTTCTCGAACGCGAACATCGAAAACTCGTCACCGACCCGCTCGACGCCATCAGCCAGCAGACCGGCGATTCGCCGTATCAGGTGTTCTCGGATTGGATCGACCTCGCACTCGCCAGTTTCACCGCTGACGAAGACGCCTATCAAAAACCGCTCACCCGGTACGCAAACGACGGTCGCGACGAAGACACCGTCCGAGAGCTCGCAACTCAGCACGCAAACGCCCTCGGAGGACTCGTCCTCGCGATGGAACAGACCAACAAAGACATCCTCGGCGGTGTGTACGAACACTACGGGCTTACGAGCAGCCACTTCGCCCAGTACTTCACGCCGGGGGCGGTGAGCCACGCGATGGCGGCGATGAACCTCCCCGATGGTGAGGACCTCCGCGACGCCACCCCCGAAGACCCGCTCGTCATCGGAGACGTCTCCGGCTGTGGAAGTGGCCGATTCCTCGTCGATACCGCGAACCACCTCCGCGAAACCGCTCCGGAGGCCCCTGCCGTCTTCCTGGGCTACGACAAAGACCCGATCTGCGCGAAAATGGCGGTTCTAAACTTCGTCCTCAACGATCTCACCGGGTACGTCTTGCTCGGTGATGCCCTGAAACTCGAGGCTCACCGCGTCTGGTTCGTCAGTGTCGCCCAGCTCGCCCGTGGCGACCACCCGGTGAAAGCCCTCGATGCTGAAGGGCGTGACCGCGTGTTAGCCCGCTTCTTCGGTGTGCCACTTGACGACGGCGCGACCGAACCGACCAAAGGGGCTACCGGGGGCTCGAAGAGCAGCAACGCCACTCTCGAAGCCGGGTATGAGAGCGAGAGTGAGAACGAGCGTGAAGGCATGACCGCAGACTCGACCAGCCAGCTCACGTTCGAAGAACTATGATCGGATGGTGGTTCGGTCTGTCCTACGCAACAATTGGGCCGTCGAATGACTCTACTCTGTTGCGTAGGACACGCGTTCCCGCACCCGTTTGTCGCCCCCGGGTCGGTGAGGGACTCGAAACATGACCTTCGATATCGAGACGGACGCGCTCGAGCGTGTCCGTTATGAAGCCGAACAGCTCCACGAACTCGCCGTCAACCACTTCGGATACAACACCGAACACGTCCTGTTCACCGCTCACGCCGACGGCACGATCTCCGGCCGTATCGCGCTCTATGTCGCCGGCGACTACCACGACTACGAGCACGACGACGCCAACGAAGCCGACGACAGCGACGAGATAGAACAGGTCTCGATGAACGCTCGGGACGACACGTACCACGACCAGGACCGTGACCCCGGCCCGCCGGGCGTCGGCGCGACCGTTCCTCGCCCGTCGACCGATGCGACCACTGATACCGCCGAGACCGGAGCCTGACGATGGGTGTCCTCGAGGACCACCCGGACGCCACTCACGTTCGCGTGACGTTCCACCCGCAAATCTGGCACCACGGCCGGGCCGTCACCAGCGACGACACCGAAACATATCTCGTTCCCCTCGAGCACGCGCTCACTCGCGACGGCGAACTCGTCGCCGACGATACGGACGGCTCAGACCAACTTGCTCGCGTCGACGACGCCCCCGACATCGCACGGAACTGGTCAGGCCCCTTCTACGTGACTATCGACGAACTCGTCGATGAGACTGAGACCGAGGCCGAGAACGCACCACGGTAACTGTGCCGCCCCACGACATCCCCCGCTGGGAAGAGATCGACTTCGAAGAGATCGACTACGAAGCCCGCGATGAGAACCCGACCGGCCACGAGCGGACACTTCGCTCACTTCGGTCACAAATCGACTCCTCCGAAGCGATTCTCAAGCGCTATCTGCGCGAACTCGGCGTCTCAACAGTCGGTGACCTCGTCCATGTCTCGATCCCGACGCACGTACAGTATCGCGATCCGTTCGCATTTGACCGAGCACGCAGGGCCCGCACCGCCCAATCGAATCTTCGGAGCCGACGCCAACGCTTCTGCCAAGTATATGCCGAGCATCGCCGCCGCAAACAGAAGACTGAAACCACGGATTCGGTTCAATAGACCTTTATTCGCCAGGATACGGGCTATTTACAACACGAAAAGGAGGTGTGTTACAACACGAAATTGGGGGGTCCGAAGCTAGTTACAACTCGAAAAAGAGGGGTATCCGGCCAACCAACCGCTCGCAATTTCTATCCTACGCAACAACTGAATCAGGATGGCTTCCTTGTTGCGTAGGAACCAATTCGACGTCGTCGAGTGGCGCTTCTTCGAACAACGATCTCTCGACCTCTGAAACCGATACTTCTGCGATCCGTGTCTCGGTGTATTGGCTACAGTCTTCACATTTCCACATTCAATGTGGACTACGCGCAGTTATGCCTGAACTCCGCCTACAACGTGTGTGAATATCTCCTCCACGTACCCGACACTCAGCTTGGAATCCGAGGTGGCCCTCAACTCATTTGAAATGATTACGATCATGGATGGCCCGGGTGTGAAGGGCCTCGAGCGGTACTTTGTCGGGTACTACAACGAGGACCTCCGCGACGCTGATGGAACCTTTCTCGCCCGCCCCGTCGGGCATCACGAACTTCCCCATCCGATGACGCTCCCTGAAATCGAGGAGTGGGCGCTCAAATATCTCAGCGTTCCCGAGGAAGCCCTTACAGAATGTGAAGAACAAGAGCTCCGCACCAACCGAAGCGAGCGGGCAGACCAGCCTGACCGAGAGAACTCCGAGGGCAGCACCGGAGCGATTTAGCCACCGATTGACCCGTCCCCACGACACGCCGCCGTGCCTCACCATCAAAAATCAAGAGAACACCCTCCCATGACCGACCCGACCACCACCAGCAACGAACCACTGACCGACCACACCAGGATGCCGGCGACCTCATCGACGACCGATGTAGATACAACTCCGGCTGGATACCCCCAACGACCTCGAACGACGGGAAGGAACCTAACACGCCGAAGCGCCCTCGCCGGTGCTGGCCTCCTCGCAGCAAGCAGTCTCTCCGGCTGTCTGGGACTCCTCGGCGCAGAACCCGTCGCCGCAGACCAACCGACGACCACTCCCGGAACCGCAACCCCCACGCCAAGCACCGGCCCGGGAGCGGGAGGCAGTGACGGCAACGACTACCACGACTACGGTGACCACGACGGGCCATCGACACCGGACGCCGACCAGACGCCGACGCCCGAGGCACCGACTTCGCTTGTCGGCCCCGGTGTCCTTCCGGCCGATGTCGAACCAGAACAGGGACGCGGTGGCTCCGGTCAGTGGCAAAAGCCCGACTACCGCGCCTGGGTGGGACCACTAACCTCCGCGAATCACGGCCTCCAAGACGTCACCGTCACGAACACCCCTCACGCCGACCGGAAGAGTAGTCCGTTGCCTGCGTACCTCGATATCGACTACCTCGATGAGCCCGTCATCGAATCTGACGGGACGTTCACCATCACTGGCGCGATGCACTACGCCCACGCGTGTGGCTACTACGGCATCAACTATCTCGACGTGATCGACGGCGAAGCCATCATCGCGCTCGCGTACACCATCGACGAGACCACCTGTACGCCCGAATATCCAGGACGACTCGGCGCACGATACGGACCCGTCACCCTCATCGGAAAACTCGACCCCAGTATGGACGCTGACCATCTCATCGTCACCTTCCTCAGCGGCGTCCACGACTACAAACTCGAAGAATCTGGTGGCGACTGGGGCGGCCCGTGGCGCTCCGTCGCAAACTGGCACTTCCACGTCTAGACGACCACTCCTCGAGGGGCGCGGTTGCCACCTCACACCCTGTTTGTACCCCCCGTCGAAAGCGCGGGGTCGGTCATCAAAGGCACTCCCGTCCTGTCTCACCCCCGGTGACGCGACCACCACCGACGAACTCCGACGATACTATGAGCTCCGATACAGCCAGCGCCAGCCCGCAGAACCGCTCGTTTACCGTCCATCACCAATCCGTCTTCGTCATCGACTCCGAGTGGGATGCCGACGGTGATACCGACCGCACGCCCGACGCGAAGACCAAGACCGTTGACGAACACGGCCTGCTCGCGCTCGACGACGAACCGTTCGAGACCACGCTCTTCCATCACGGGGTCCACGTCGATACCCGCCAGCGAACCTCGCGGATCGAGACCGGCGGGAGCGACGAGTTCATCGACGACCGGCCACTCTCAGACATCCGCTCGGGACGGCCCACCAACCCCCTCGAGCCCGCCCCCGGTCAGCAGGGGACGCTGTTCCCCGACACCGCACTCGACCAGCGAACGCTCAACGGCGACCAGGCCAGTGCTCGCTTCATGTTTGAGGTCGAGCAACGTCGACAACAGACCTGTGACAATATACGGGACGACGTGTCGTGAGCTCGAATCTCTTTTAACTAGGATGGTGACCTAAAGAGGGCAATACATCCTCCCTATGACTACCGAGGACCGCGATTACTCTACTGTCTGTGACTACTCCGGGGCTACAACGTCCGTACACGCCGGGCACTCAGTCCACACGCCCTCAGTACCGTCGTTCTTTTCGTACTTAACAAGAATCCACGCTTCCGAGATCTCCTCACCACATTCTGGACATCGACCGATCGACGATTCGTCAGCGTTCATTGAAAGGGAAGGAGCGTGTGACAGTGTTCCTTCCAACGGAAATATCAACCGGGGTTGAACGTAAGCTTTTGGCGGCTTTGCGGGTCAAGCGCACCGGATATTCGGTGGATATAGACCACCAGTACCATTAACTCACGGCCACCAAAACAACCGACTCCATGAGTGTCCGCACAGTACTTACTCGACTATTGCCCGGTGACGAGACAGAAGTAGTCGTGGAGTGCCGTCAGTGCGGTGAGAATCTGGCGTCAGGCACAGATGAGTGTCCCAACTGTGGGTCTGATGAGATAGAGCACTTTCAGATTTCAGAGTAGATTACCGCGGTCGGGATACATTCGCCTAGAGGGTGTCATAGAGCAGTTCACATATTCGCTGTATGGCGATCTATTTGAAGAGTGAACCGAATTGATCTTGTTGAAATCCCCAGTGAAGGACACTTTTGACCCCGTTGCGGTACATACGTAAGAACGGTGTCAATGTAGCCGCTAGAACCGTCATAAACCGATACTAGTCGGCGGGTGTATTTCCTATATTGAGCGAACCAAGCCAGAATATCTCATCTTCTGAGGATTTCAACAAAGCCAAGAAACCGTATTCACAACAACTGCTAACTACCCAAGAGAACGTCCACCAGGTCTGCGCTATTCTCAGCCGGTTTGTGGCCCCCGAGACAGTGGAGGACCAAACTGAAATGCCTACTACTGACACGTCCAGCGGTGCGCCCAGCTGTACCCAGATATACGACGTCGTCGTCGTGATAGCACTCCAGGATACCGACCGAGAACTTGCGGATGAGTTCGTCGCTGCACGCGATGTGCGCGAACTCAACCCCGCGACCATCGAAGTGACACAGAATGTTGTCGCCCGAACGGACCACGAAGCCTACCGCTGCGGTGTGAATCTTATTCGAGCCATCCTCGACGCCGCCGGCCTCGTCGATCAATACAGCCTCGGTGACGTTCGCCCGGAGGTCGCCCGATGAGCACGGATATCGAGGCTAAACGCGGGAGCGACAGCGAATTCCTCGCCTGCCCTGAATGCGGTGGTGAACGCTTTTCGTGGGTTCTTCATCAGGTTCAGTTCGGCTCTGTACATCGCTTCGAGAACGGCCACGTGGACGTCGAGGCCAGCAAAGACGGCCCCATTACGGGGTCTGACATCGGCGAGAACGGCGTCTTCTGCGTCGAGTGTGGCGAAGACCGTACTTACGACGACCTCGTCCTTACGGACCGCGTCACCACCATGGAGGAGCGATGATGCCGGAGTGCCTCAACTGCGGGCAGACCGTCGCATTCAACCACGAAGTCGAAGGAACCGAAACCCGAATCTACGACGGGGAGGGCTGCTTCGACAGCGTAGAGCACCAGCAACTCGAGACGCGAGCCTGCTGGTGTGACGAGTGTGGAAGCCACAACGTGGAATTCCACTAATGGCCCGCCCCAGCCACGTCTTCGACGACGAGGAACCCATCTACGCGCAACTTCACCCGGGAATGGTCTTCGTCACCAGAGACCGCGGCCACATCGTCCGCGTCACCCACGTCGACGAAGCCGCCGACGAAATCAGGTTCACCGACCAGTCAACGGGCGACCACGAGACATGCTCCGGCGACGAGATGTGGGTCTTCTGGGACCACGAAGCGTTCGCCGTCCCGCCAGCGGTCCTCAACAACCCCGAACGGGTCGTCGCCGAATACGCCTGGTTCCACCTCGGACGTGATCTCGAAACGATTGGCCGTAGCCACGAATACCATATCGCCGGGAGCGAACGCGTCTCCGACATCGAATTCGCACTCTGGGCCACCAGCGAGGCACGCCGCGACAGCTGGCCACCCGACGACGCTGCCGGCGTTTACCTCGGCACCACCCCCGAAGAAACCGATGAGGCCCGCTAATGGGAGCACACACGTTCTACACCCATTCGAGCGGTGAAAACGCAAAAAGTGCCTTCCAGAACGCTGTCGAGGACGCGCAATACCGCCACGGACACGCCGGCTACACCGGGACGATAGCCGAGAAGACGTCGTTCACCGAGATACCGGCCGCCGAAGTCGGCGACACCGACCCCGACGAATACGCCAGCCAGCTCATCCGAGACCAGGACCCGCGTATCGACAGCAAGTGGGGGCCCGCTGGCTGTATCGCCCTCGGTGACAACACGTACCTGTTCTTCGGCTGGGCGAGCGCCTGACGGCTGTCACCCGAAATTGTGTATCTTCCCCACCCCGAGCCAAGCGTGATACGGCCGCTTCGTCCCGGCGACATCGTGGCATTCCCCTACCTCGATGCCATCGGCCGCTACATCGCCGACGACGCCACTCCGATGTTCGAGTGGTACGTCCCACCAGGAGGCTCACTCTGTCTCGGGTATCCCTCTGCTATCACCACGGCCGACACGGACGATCTCGACACAATGGTTGACACCGGCGAGCTCGTCATCGTCGCGACCGACTTCGAATCGCTTACCGCATACGACGCCTTCCGAACCTATCGCGACTGCGATCCCCGACGCGTCACCCCCGGTGGAGCGCCAGCGACCAGCCACCTCGAACTCCGCGTCGAACGTGGACATGGCGCTCGCAAACGGGTTAACGGCTTCCTGAAACATCCGACCGTCCAGTACCAGCACGACCCCGTCACCAAGCCATTTCGAATCGCACTCACCGCAGTCTCCAACGGTCGAGACGTCGGCTCCGTCCGGGCCGACAGCGACACCGGCAACGACCTCATCGAAGGTGCGTGGCACTCGACGATGCAGGAACTCTCGCGGAAACTCGCTGTCGTTCGCGCTGGCTTCGAGCAGTTCACCGACGAGGAAATCCTTGAAGGCTCCAGCGTCGAAGCTACGGTCGAACCCTGGAACCCCCTCGGTCTCGCGACAGACGAAGCCGACTCCGCAGATACCTACACCAGCGACGTGCGGTGGGCGATGCACGGCATCGGGCGATACGACGGCCCCGTATACTACCTGTATGACGAATATGGAACGGCCATTCGTGCCCCCTCGGAGTACCGCAACTTCCTCGAAACTATCGCGACCGGCGACACCGACAACGACCAAGAGTGGTTCGTCACACCCGTCGATGTCCACTACTAGCCGACCTGCTCTACCCACTCATCCCACAGCAGCCGCCTCCTCACTCATATCTGACTACCTCCGACCGTTACTCACCAGCTTTCCCCGCATACTTCGACGTCACCGTTCCCTTGCTATTGCGGAACACGCAGTAACGGTAGGGGCCGTGAGGACACTGTTTGCAGCCGGGACCACAATCGATCTTCCGTATCTCGACTGTCCCATACTTTCGTAACTCTTCGTCCGAGAGTGCGATTCGTTCCGACTTCGACATCGTCTCGATCTCTTTCTGTCGTCGCTGGCGCTCCTGTGCCGACTGCTCTTTCTGAGGAAGAGTCTTGACCGTCTCACCGTGCTCCTCCTCGCCGTCAGTCCCTGTATCTGTCGGAGAAACAGGCCGCGACTTGTGGGCGATTAACTCCTCGGCGTACTCGATAACGTGCTCGAGCTTCGGGATGCTCTGGGATTGCAGCGGGTCCACGACCCAGTTCGCCAGCTCATCCGGGGGCTCAGGGTAGTCCTCATCGGTGCTGTCGGATTGGTCCGTGGGCATTGTCCTACGCAACAATTAAAGCGATTACTCAGTATAGTTGTTGCGTAGGAAACACCCCCCTACGCGCCCGTTTGTCGTCCCCCGAGTCGGTGAGGGACTTACCCGATGGACACAGAACCCGCCACCGCGAGTCGAACCACGATCGACTACCAGCCGACGCTACCCGCCCCAACTCCGGATGCGGACTCCGTCGACGCGAGCATCGCCCGCACCCGCCGTGTGCAACACCTCAGTGCTGTTGTCAGGGCACGTCTCGACGCCGCAGACCGCCACACAGACGACCCAGAGGCGCTTGCGAAGGTCGTCATCGAAGCCCTCTATCGAGAACACCCACACATACGCCTTGAGGACGCCCTCGAACTCGCACGTATCGTCGAGCGCCCGCCCGAGGACGTCTCGACGAAACGCGCAATCGAACACGTCGTCGACGATGCCTGCTCTTACCTCGAATCGTGGGGCCGCTTTGGGCCGGTGAACGCGAATAGCCCCGGCGAACACAAGCGAGCACAGGTGTGACACAATGGGCCACGACGCCGCTATACTTGAACAGCTCCCGCCGGAGAAACTCCTCGGTACATCGAACTATCGCGTCATCTCTCCTGCAATCAGGATGATGGGGGAAGTCGAAACCGTCGAACAGTACCTCAAGCACGAACGAGCGAAACAAAATCGTGGCGGGATCATCCGTCGACTCTCTGAACGTCGCGATGCAATCTACGAGGAACGCGCCGAAGCACCACCAGAACGCACCACAGAGACGGGGGGTTCATCCACACCGCCAGTCGAAGTCGAGATCCCGATCGAGAATCCGGATGACCTTCCGGTTCGGATTCAAGTAGAGCCCACCACACGGACGGAAACGGAAACGCCTGCATCGTTTATTCCACCGTCGCTATCGGCAGACTTGCTCGCACTTGTCCACGAACACGGCCCAACAGGCGTCGCTAGGTCGCCCGAAGCGCCAGCCTGGGACGAGCTCTAGTCGCGAATCAGGTCCGGCGAATTGCCCGTCATCCGTTCGCGAGCCGCCGTCGATTCCCCCGTCTCCGTCACAGGCTCAGACCCCGTGTCCATCGCCACGTCTCCGAACAAGCGTCGAATCGGATGTCGCAACGCCGCCAAGCGACCGAGATCGCCGCTCCGGTAGTTCGCCGCCCACGTCCGAGTGTTTCCCTTCATATCTCGGCGGGCGACCACGAACTTCACCGGGCCGAACGGGACCTTCACCAGCGACAACCATGACTCGCACAGCGCTGTCCCTCGGAAACTCAACGACGCTCCACCCACCCAGTGTGCAACCTGCTGGTCGACGTCCTCCGAAGAAAACCACGTCCGAGCTTCCTCCATGAACTCCTCGAACCGCTCGGGAAACTCACTCCCGATGTGGGTGATGAGATACTCCGACTCCCCGTCCTCAGTATCCTTCTTCCAGAACTCGAGGAAGATGTGATTCGACGGCGAGCGCAGGACATTCACCCAGGCTCGTTCGCGGCCCTTGCCGTGGAGAGACACCGCGTCGATTCGCTCCCATCCATCTGGAGACCGCCCCTCATCGTAGTAGCCGCGCAGCGGCGGGGTAACCTCGAGCGCGTGGGCCCGCAAATATTCCGTCGGGAACGGCACCTCCACGCACACTTCCTCGGTCGGTTCGGGGTCCAACAATCGTTGCACAGGTTCAGAGTAGCCGTCTACCCCCTCAACGAGAGGGACAGCGTGGGGCCACGGCCGCTTGACGCGGCGTTCAGCGAACGTCATATCGTGGCTGTCGAAATCGGACTGGTACGCCCAGAACACCGAATAGCCCGCGTTCAGGTACTCCCTGGTGATCGGGCCGATCTCTTTCTCGTCGTGCTTGTGCTGAATCTCGACGATAAGCCCCTTCCCAAAGGGGTATAGCTCCGCAGAAAACGTCGCGACGACATCCGCAATCCGATTCATCCCCGGGATTTGCCGCTCGTGATCCACGGACGCCGTCTCGAACACCTCGCGAAGTTTCATCGCCGCGATAGTCTTGAGTTTGGCGTGCAGATTCGACTCGCCGGGACACTCCGAGCCTCGCGGGTGGACGAAATGCTTCGAGACAAAGTGCCCCCGGTTGTAGTGTGATCGGCGAACACCGAGTGACTCTTCGCAGAGTGGGCATAGAATCGTGTTGTCGTCTCCGACGTCCAGGGGAAGAACCCGGTCGCCGTTCGGACGCATCGCGAGGTATGGCATAGTGGAGGTTTTCGGAGGGGTGCGGCGTTCTCGTGTCGCTCAAATACTCTACGCGACGAGGAAACAAAAAGGAATTCGCGGCTTTACGCTCTTTACCCCCACAAAACCGCGTATTCACGTCGAGACGGGACTAGGGGATGGCCAGACTACGGCACTTACCGGAGCATCTGTAACGGAAGGGCTTCTCACGGTACCACCCGTGGGATTCCACTGGAACACCCTCCCAAATTCCCTGCCTCAAGCACGAGGTGGTCGTGGCTGAACTCCGCGCGTAGCAGACCTACGGATTCGGGCGGGTGCTATCGGGGAGATCCGGGACTCGATCTCGAAGTTCACTGAGGCAGGTTTCGAGGATAGCCATCGGATTTGAATCTGTAAAGGATGCGGATTCACGATGCGGTAGTGACCACGCTTCGTGATCAACTTGGAAATGGCTCGGGCCCAGGTTCTCATGAGTTTCGTCCTGATGCCAGCCGCATGACCACTGTGTCCCCGATTCGTTATACTGGATACGGAACTCATCGCGCTCGGAATGTGGACGCCACTCGAATTCGAGCGTTGCATCGCCAGCATCCAGATCCTGATCACAAAAGACCGCACGATCGAGTGTCGCCACGAGCCGAACTGGACGCATCGGACTTGGGTTCGCGTTCACGGCCGTGACGCCAGCTTCCCGTCGAAGACGGGTTGCGACTCGTTTGTGGACCTCATATCGGTGGAGATGCGTGTCTCCAGGAATCGGTGAGTTTCCCATTCGCTGTCACCGAGTCAGTTGGCGGATACGAGCCGATTATCGCGAGTCGCCTCGATCGTGTCGTAGAGCTGGATGGCCTGCTTGATGAGCGTGGCTTGGTGCTCGTAGTACTCCCAGTCCTCTGCGTCGTGCCGTCGCTGTCGGCGTTCGGCTGCCGGAATATCATCACCGACGGTCGCCCGGAGTTCGTCAGCAGACGCCACATCGTATGCATCCTTCCACTCGTCAATATCGTCCCGGATGGCAGCTAATTCAGCTGTGAGTTCGTCCTTCTGATGCTCATTGATGAGGTCACGGATCTGATCGAAATACTGGGTGACTGGGTCTGGATAGTAGCAGGTTTCGCGGCCACGCTGGATCGTTTCGAGTTTATCGGCCTCAACAAGTTGGGTGAGATACTTTTCGGCCGTGTTCCGGGCAACATCAGCAGCAGCAGCTATTTCTCCCGCGTTTTTTGGTTCGCGAACCGTCATCGCGACATCCCGGATCCGGGCGACCTTTGCTGTGTGGTCCGTGGTTCCTGCGTCGCTCATACACGTACTCGGATTTCCAGCATCATTAGTTTTTTGAAACCCGATTTAAAATATTAAATTGGTCTTGTTCGTCTCCTTCGCGAAATCCGATCTCGAGGTTCGGACGTGGCCGCCGGAGAGCCCCGGCATCGATGCCTTCGGTCTCGATCCCGAGCGCGTTCAGGTCCTCCTCGAGAAGCGAAAGCACATCGCCGCCACGATTATCGACGAGTGCTACCCGACGAGCGAGGGGGACATCCCCTTCGAGAAGTGCAACTGCTGGCTCTGCGAGAAGGAGTCCCTTCGCTTCGACCACCTCCAGATGCTAACCCCACCTCCGCCCTCGACGGACCCCCAGTAGAAGCCGATGATACAGCGGACGTCGAAGCCGCCGAGGACGATAACACCGAGGACGCTACGAATTGTAGTGGGACTTCTCAGTCCACCGCTGACGCCTGATCACTGTCTTTCTCCGCTCTCGTTACCTCCTGTATTCGGCGGACCGCTTCGATAAATGCTCTCGAGAAATCAAATTAGCCTAGTAACCCGAGATCATTGAGCTGATCTTCGATTTTTATCAGGGCTTCTTCTGCGTCATCGAGTTTCGTTCCCCCAGTGATAACGAGTTTTCCACTCCCAAAGAGGAGTGCGACGACGTCCGGGTCATCAAGTCGGTAGACAAGCCCCGGAAACTGTTCAGGTTCGTATTCGACGCTTTCGAGCCCTAAGCCGATAGCGATGGCGTTCAAATTGAGCGTGTTGTCGAGATCTCCGCTTGAGACAATATTCTGAATCTCAATCTCTGGCGAGGCTGCGACATTGACGCCCAATTCGCGGAGTTCGTCGAAGACGTGCTTAAGTGTAGTCGTCACGTCATCAACGCTGTTTGCTCCCGTACAGACGGCTTTTCCCGAGCGGAAGATGAGTGCCGTAGCTTTGGGATCGTACATCCGATAGATGAGTCCCGGGAAGTTATCCGGATCGTAGTCGGTCGCTCCTAAGTCCCTGGAGAGCGTTTCGAGGTCGAGTTCTTGACCGATGTCGGACGAGGAAACGACATTCTCGACTTGAATGGACTCCGTTGGCGTACTCATAGAGATACCTACCAGTCACAAGCAGCTTAAAACAAGGAGTGAATTCGAGCAGCGCGGTTGGTACTTTTTGGGTGAGTTAGAGGTCGCTGGGCTGGACAGTCTTTCGGTCGTTTGCCTCAGCACGCTGGGCGGCCTCGTCGATTAGCTCAGTAACTTCGTCGTCGAGTGCCTCGTAGAAATCTGCCGCAACGTTGTGGTCATCGAGTGCTTCCTTCACAGCCGATTTGACAATTAGGTCTGCCATACACCCCAGTTGTTCTCTCGTCCTCTGTATAAATATACAGATATCTGACTCGGCTCCTGTAGGGAGGGCTCACGGCCATCCTTAGGGCAACAGACGTATTCAATAGTACTACGTATCAAGTAGCGGGACGATGTACGACCTGACTGGATTCCAGCGGGATCTCCTGTACGTGATCACTGGCCTTGATGAGCCCCACGGACTCCCCATCAAGGAGGAACTCGAAGATTACTATGAGAAAGAGATCCATCACGGCCGACTCTACCCGAATCTCGACACACTTGTTGAGAAGGGACGTGTCGAGAAAGGCGAGAAAGATCGGCGAACAAACGTCTATACGCTCACGCGTCGTGGCCGTCGTGAACTTGAAGCTCGACGCGAGTGGGAGTACCAGTACGTCGAACCCGCGGAGTCAGCTTCTGTATAGATACGCTTAGACAGTCAATCCGACCTATCGAACGACGCTCTTGGGTAGAGGATTGTTGGTCAGTTCTCAGCAGTAGCTGGAAGTCACAGCAGGCAAGGGTGACGCGACCGCGTCACCCGACGAACGATGTTCCCTATCAAGACGTTCGTCTCGGAGCGTCGCGCCGCGAACCTGCTGGAACAGGTTCGCTGGCGCGACGGCGTCTATTGCCCGCGCTGCCGTGGCGAATCTGTGATTCGGTACGGCAGCTATCGGGTGTTTCAGCGGTATCTCTGTAAGGATTGCGACCGCACGTTCAACGGTCAAACCGGCACGATCTTCGAACATTCTGCGGTAGCACTCAGAAAATGGTTTCTCGCGGTCTACACGTATATCCGCTTCAACACGAGTCTCAGGCAGCTAGACGTAGAGATTGACGTTTCCTACAAGACGATCTACCGGCGCGTCCAGCGCTTCCTGCGAGCGCTGGACGCGCCTCGGATCCATCTCAAAGGCCCCGTTGAGATCGACGAATTCTACGTGAAGGCGGGGCTCAAAGGCCGCGAGCGCGACCATAATGGCTTAGAAAAGGTTTGCAAGCTAATCTTCGAGAGAGAAATAATGCTCTGAGAACGGCGTGCACCAGGTGCACGTCGATTTAAGCAAGTCTAAGGTTTACTGTATCTTTTACCGTAATTTCTTCCGAGTGGATCACCGGGGCTTGAATTAGGCCGGTAAACACGCGAATTCGTCGGTTTTGGATGGGGGAATATAAACCCCGTTCACCATTTTCACGTCTTCTGTGAGTCGGCAGTAACAGCCTTCTAGCCCCAGAATTCTGAGCTAGCTTTCAGATCGCGTCTGGATCATTACAGTCGCGCTCGCGTGGCCTGTCCACGCGTGGACGTGGCACGTTCGCTGAGGACAAGCCTCCTGTATTTGTTCTCGCAGATCGTGGCAGCGGTGAGCGATACGTGGTCCCGGCGAAAACCGCGACCGAATCACGGATTCGACTCCTGCTGGCCGACCGCCAGCAGGAGTCGTTGACCGTCTATACTGACGGTTTTCGGGCGTATGAACCGCTTGAGGAGGACGACGCATTCACTCGTGAATACGTCGTCCACGGTGACGGTGAGTACGTTGATGGAGACGTTCACGTGAACACCTGTGAGAGCCACGCGTCGCTGGCGCGACGGTGGCTCTCACCGCATCGAGGCGTCTCTAAAGACAGACTCACACCATATCTCCGAGCGTTTCAGCTCCGTCGTGAAGTGCTCCGAAAACCGGGGAAAGAAGCACTCAAAACCATCCTCGAAACTGCGCTATGACTCACCAACAATCTCCGCCACAAGAGCGATCGAACGAAGTTTAATTCCCTCCATATTTACATCCATTCTGATGGACGACGAGGCGTTCTTCGAACAGCTACGGTCAATCTGTTCAGACGCAGTTGAAGCATACCGGGCGGAGTACCCGGATGCACCTCCTCTAACCGAGTCACTCCAACAGGATCTCGATGGCCCCCTCGCCAGCGAGGTTAACCTCAGTCGATCACATCGAGTTAGAGGAAGCGTCTGCTTGGAGAGGGTGTGGAAAAACCCCAAGCAGACAGCAAGATAGAGGAAGAGCACCTGCTTAATTTTGTCGTCAACAGCCTCGACGAAGAGCTTGCGATAGATCTCGGTGAGGATGTCAAGGTCACGACCGAGACATTGTACGAGGTCCTCGCCGGCGCTAGCGCCGGCGGGACCTCGATCAACCACGTTTGCGAAACGACAGACGACTCGCCACACGCCAATACCGTCCGTGGCCATCTCACTGACCAGTTTGAGCTTGACTCCGTTGAGGAAGTTGGCGATATGCTACTTCAGCGAGATACACTCGAGACGCTTCCAGATCGACCGGTGGAGGTCTGTGCAGACCTCCACCTCGATCCCTACTACGGTGATGAAGACGAGACAGAGGCGCTGTACTCCTCGCAGGCGAAACGCGGAACCACAACGTTTCACGCGTACGCGACGCTGTACGTGCGAGTACGCAACAAACGGTACACTCTGGCGGTGCGCCAGCTGGTCGCTGGCGACACCACCAGCGATGTCCTCGCTGAGTTTCTCGAGCTGCTCGACGGCCTTGACCTCGGCGTCAAGGCCGTCTACCTCGATCGCGGATTCTACAACAGTACCTGCCTCAAACTGCTGTACGCGCACAACTACGCCTACGCGATGCCGATCATCAAGTGGGGTGAGACGATTCAACAAGAGCTCAACACAGGGTGGAGCCGCGAGATCGAACACGATCTCGCCGGCGAGGTAACGTTCCCTGTGTTCATCGACTGCGTCTACCAGCAAGGACGATACGACGAACACGGGGTGGCGCGTCACGGCTACGCCGCTGACGCGCCGTTTATCGACACACCGCAAGATGCCCGAGAGCACTACAGCAAGCGCTTCGGCATCGAATCAAGCTACCGCTTAGCCAAGCAGAGCCCCGCGTTCACCAGTTCTCAGGACGCTGGGCTGCGGCTAGTGATGTTTGTCGTGAGCCTATTGCTTCAGAACAGCTGGCGGTATTCCATTGGAGGTACGTGGCGGCGCCCCGCCGCGGGGGGCGCCGCCTCTGGAGATGGCCGTTCACGGAGTTCTGTGAGATGGTGCTGCGAGCAGCTTGGACAGCCCTTGGCGTCCGGAGGGCTGTCCCAGCGAATCAACCACTTGACGACCGGTTCTTCCGGTAGCTGTCCACCACTCAGGACAGCGGTCGTGAGTGACAACGCCGCCGCGTCGGCGGCAAATCGCCGCCGACGGCGGCTCCGAGCTATCGAGACTCACCGTTTGTGTCATCTTGAGAGCTGACCAGACATCGAAAACACAGATTCACGCTCTACTGGAGCGATTAGGGAGCTCTCGATGTGATCGACTGAACCTCCACGAATGCTTTGATGAACTCACGCGATTCTACGATGACCTCCTCAATGTCGACTCTACACCGTACCGTGAAACGTGGCGCGAGCATCTCGTCTATGACTGTTCGCGACGCGAACGTCTCGCACTTCTCACGAGCGACTTGCCGGAGTCATTAACACTCGTGTTTATCGGTGGACGGTATTCCGCCCGGACAGGCTGGATTGGCGTAAGCCCAAATCCCCTCCCCGAAGCGACGACGTACGCATATTTAGCGTCAGAGTTGTGCCACGCCTATCAGCATCGGTTCGACTCTCCAACGTGGGCTCATCCATACCAACAGGAAGGTTTCGAACAGGCTGTGTCAGTCCGCGCGCAAGCACATCTCGCCACCAAACTGCAGTATAACTCGCAGGCCCACCTCGCAGAGAGACAGTATACGAAGGCGCTCTTAGAGGGCGTTCTCGCCCACGGGACCCGTCGGGGCGGGATCGTACCGGTAACCGTTCGCGAACTCGGTGTTACTGAGGAGGAACTGTCCGCCCTTCGAGCTCACCCTCTGTGGCGGCCTTTGGGATTCCTTCATCCACGATATCGTTGGAGTAATATTGCATTTTTCCCCGAATATGCCCTCTTTGGCTCATTACTACTCGTGAGTGAGACAGTAGACGTATCGGCCACCTACGCCCGGGCATTCCACGGCGACCACCCGTGGACGTCAGTTATCGACGAAATCACCGCATCAACACCCAGCTGGCTCTGGCGGCTCTATCACCGATAGGTTAGCACAGCGAACACACCCAACACGCCAACCACGTTGCCACACTAAGTGCCCGCAACGACGCGAAAGCTTACACATCCGCAACTGAGTCACACTGAGATGGATTCGGTCCTCCAAGATACTCCTCTCGACAGCAAGGCGTCCCTGTCACTGAACCCGAAGCCGATCTTCCCAGCAAGAATATCCACCGCGTCCCATCCCACCCAATCCGAGCATCCGCCTACAGTCGCAGCGATCCTCGGCCGCTGTCCCCTTCAGACACATCAGATACCGCAGTGATCACAGAACCGATACTACAATCAGTTACATCAGTTGCCTCAGATATAACAGATACATCAGAAAGTGAGGCCGGCCACCGATTTTAGAAAACAGATCTTCTCAGATGCTTCAGATATCTCAGATACATCAGTTCACTACTTGCGCACCATCCCTCAGTTACGTCAGATACCGAGTAGACGCGCATAGAGTTAGCCACCTCAGTTTTCTCAGATACGTCAGATATAGAAGGTACGTCTGACAAACAATTATATCAGACGCCTCAGATACATAGGACATGACGCAGATAATCGCCATCTCAAATCAAGCAGGTGGAGTCGGAAAGACCACTACCACTATCAACCTCGGTGGTGCTCTCGCGAACCAAGGCCACGATGTCCTCCTCATCGATGCCGACCCCCAGGGAACCCTCACTGAAGGCACGGGCTTCCGTGACCTCTACGATCAGAAGATTCCGTCTCTCCACCAGGTGATGGTTGATCCGACACGCACCGAGGAGATCAACGACATCATCAAGCATCACGACGAATTCGATGTCATTCCGTCCAACAAGGCAATGGACGGGCTGAAGGATATGCTCGTCACGCAGGTCGCAAACAGCGAAATGCGGCTCAAAATCGCTGTCGACGGGCTCGACCACGACTACGACTTCATCCTTATCGACTGCCCACCCGATCTCAGCCAAATCCTCGATAATGCTCTCCTCACGGCCGAACAAGTCCTTATTCCCGTTGAGCCAACCCGACGGTCCATCCGTGCTATCGAGAAAATGAACGAGGAAATCGCCTACCTCTCAAATAGTTTCCCTGGCCAGATCGACACCATCGACATTCTCGGGATTGTCATCAACGCCGTCGAGAGCGTCCAGAATAACGATACCAAGCAGATGATTGAGTTCTTCAATGACGCTCCCTATGATGTCTTCGAGGTGCCTGATCGCGTCGCTATCCGGCGTGCCTGGAACAACGGTATCTCCATCTTTACCCACGAAGACGACGCAAAGACCGAGGACGCACGCGAGGCCTATACCGAGATCGCGAAAATGCTCGAACGTCATACGACGGAGGTAGAAGCATGAGTAGCAACGACGGGGACGACGACCTCGAGGAGCGGAAGGGCGACGTTTGGAGTATGGACGAAGTTCGGAGCGGTGGTGCAGAAACCTCAGAAACCTCAGACACCTCAGATACAGCCGACGAGGAATCGACGGCCACCGCGTCCGACACCACAGAATCCACAGAGGTCTCAGAGACTTCAGACACCTCAGATACATCTGACGACGAATCATCGTCCACCACACCCGATCCCCAAGATTCCGAAGACACGACAGATACCTCAGATACGACAGATACGAAGAGTGAGATCGACGACTCCGCTGTTGAAGCCGATGGAGAGACCGTCCGGCAGATGGCACTCGACGCAGACGCAAAGGAGATCGTAGTTCGCGACCTCCACAACGTGAATGTCTACCTCTACGAGAGCGTTTACCAGGAGATGCGGGTGAAGTACAAGGAGCTCGATACCGAGTACTTCGCTACACACGGCGACGATCTCTCGAAGAACAAGAACTTCTTCAACGCCGTCTTCCGGGCTGGACTACAAAGCCCCCAACTGAAAGAAGAACTCGAGATCGACTGATCGTCGCCGGCACTCCAATCATCCCAAGAATCACGAGAGAAAGCCAGTATTCTCCTGTTTCTCGTCTCTACCACCCCCAATCACTACATCATCACCCAGCTGTGTTCTCTGCGAACCGCCAAGGTCCGCCCGCATCTCCTCCCGGCGATGCCGACGCTTCTCTGCCTCCGAGAGGTAGTTATCCAAGACAACCTCCGCCGACTTCGATCCCTGCTCTTCAGCGACATCTGCAAACCGCTCAGCCACCCGATACACCGCCTCTCCATACGCTGTATACCAGTATCGTCGCCCCGTCTTCGGCGTCGGAACCTCCCCATCGACAGTCACTCCAGCGCGTTCTGCGAGGTCCTTGAATCGATGCCGGATCGTTGACGTCGACAGGTACCTTCACTCTGCTGTCGGCAACGGAAACACATGGCCTATCTAGCCGTCGTCTGCCATTCGTCTTTAGTTAAGCCTGATAGTAATATTCTCTTGTAGTATTATGTCTATTAGTATTGGGAAGTACTAATTGAACGAGCTAAACACCGTACCCCTGAAACCAAGCAATAAAGCAACCCTAGAAACAAGGTTTTCTCGCCGTAGCGGGAGTAAATCGACAGAATTCGAGCGGAAACTGGGCCTAGGTAGTATTACTGAGAGTATTAACTAAAGACGGATGGCCGTCGTCTGCTTCCTCAGTGACGGCGTCGATTTGCTCGAACACGTGCTTGAGACTGTGAGGAGTGCGACCGTCCCGGGTCCATTCTTCGGCTTACTCCCAAATTCGATGTACGGCCCGGCCTCTGTATCGTCCTCTAGTGGGTCGAAGACCACCTGGTCGACGTGGAGCGACGCAACCTCACTCGATCGAATCCCCCAACTAGCGTGTCATAGAATAGTCCGCATATCTGTCTACGTATTCGAAGTTAGCAGCTCTAAGATCGTACTGCTACTGGTCACTTACCCGCTGGTCCGTCTGTGAGAATGCCTCGGTCGCCATGTCGGCCCGTTCGGCCGCCTCGATATGCTGGTACGCCTCACGGACCTGTTCCTCACTGTTGTCGAGATACCGAGCAGCAGCGGCGTAGCCGAACTGCCGAACGAGGACCTCACCGACGCCCCGTCGCCCACCGTGCAGTTCGAGATAGTCGCCATCAAGTGAGAGGTCCAGCTCGTCGCGACGCTCCGCGAGCGCGTCGTGGGTCCAGAGCCGCTCCATAATTGACCGCCCGCCGTCAGTGGTGAGCGGCTTCGGCGCATCGAGGTCGTGCTCGGCGGCGACAATCAGGTCGGGAGCGCCCGCTCGAACGCGCTCGATCGCGTCGTCGTCGTCGAGGCCGGCGTCAGCAAGCCCACTGGTGACGTGCGAGGCGAGCGAGGGTCGGTGGAGCGTCGTGAACACCGGCCACGAGTCCGGCACCTCCAGCACCTCGGCGTACCGTTTCAGCGGCGCAATGACGGGTTCGGGGAGCGATGCTTCCTTCCACTCGCGACTCTTCCGAAACACGGTGACGCTGCTGTCCGCGAACGACACGTCACGCCAGCGGACGCCGTCGCGCCCCTCACGATCCTCCTTTGGCGCGGAAAGGAACTCTGAGCCGCGCAGGCCCGTATAGGCGACAACGTACACGAGCGCCTGTTCGCGACACCGCTGGTACGCCTTGAACCGTGCCCGCTGTTTGGCCTGCCACAGCTCACTCTCAGGGTCACCGCGATCAGTGTGGGGAACTTCGATCGCACCGAGTTCGTCGAACGCCTCAGAGACCCGCCGGTCGACGAACTGCGTGACCAGGTCACGATGGATTGGTTCCCACGCCTGCTGGTCACCTGGACGTCGACCGTCGTTCTCGGGCAGCGGGTCCTCGGCGTCCGACTCGCGGGCGTAGTGGCGCGGGAGATACCCCTGTGCGTGCGCCCAGCCGCACCACGACGCGATATGCGCGTAGTAGGTGAGCACTGTGCTAGCGGCGTAGCCGGCGGTCGAGAGGTACCGCGCGTAGTCCGAGAAGACCGTCGTGTCGAGGTCCGCGAACCGAACGGTGTCGCCGTCGACGACGCCGGCCCACGACTCTGCCGGCGACGCGTTCGCGGAGTCGGCAGTCTTCCCAAGACACCAGCGCCGGAATCGATTCAGCTCGCGTTCACCATCCGTTCGATACGCACCCTCCTCGCCGGCGTCGCCTTTCCCCTTGTCCGTGAGGTACTTCGTGAACGTGTCCTCGATCGGCGTCTCGACGGACCGACGACCCGTCATCGGGCCTCCGGAGTGTGGGGGTTGTGCCGTCGAATCACCGCTCTAGAGGCGTCGATCCGGCTGGAGCGACTGTGTCGGGAAGCGTCGGCCATAATTCTGAACCTGCCTCGTTTGGGGCCACGGGTGGGGGTCACTAAGAGTTTACTCTGTCTTACCGAGATAAGACAAAGTAACCTATCTTCCGTAGTTTGCCTGGTTGTGAACGCAGATCGCCAGAATTCTGGTGAGAGAGCGCTTGTAAACCGGTTGGGGGCTTTAGTATATCGCATAGCGCTATACATAATCCGAACAAAATTCTGACCTTTGAAAACAATAAAACAGAACTTCTGGCCGTTGTGCGCGACCTGTGGACCGGCAAGGAACAGGCCGGGGGTGGTGGTCGACTCGTCCCGTTCGGTCAGCTGGGGCTGACCATTCTCGAACTCGAAGTATTCGTCGACAAGACCGAGTCCACTCTCGAATCCAGTCGCGAGCACTGGCCGATTCCGTGTGTTAAACGACGCTCCGTCGGTACCAATTACGTCGAACGTCCCGTCCTCGACGTCGACGCGCCTGACTCGGATTCCGTCTTCGAGGGCGATCGGTGCGTCGTGTTCGAATGCGTCCTGCAACCGTTGGCTCGTATAGGGGGAGAGGACTTCGCTCGGATCTGGTCCCCGGAACTGCCACGGCCCGTCCTCGTCGACGACGAACACTTCGTGACCCAGGTCGGCGAGTGCGAGTGCCGCGTCGACACCGCTTTCGTACCCGCCGACGACCACGATGGGGTCCTCGACACACTCGTCGGCGAACGCACTCCAGGACTCGACTCGGGAGTTGTGGACGCAGTGATTCGCGCCGGGGAACGGGTCGTCGTTCGGTTGCCCGAACTGCCCGGCTGCCCAGATGACGAATCGACTGTGGATGACGCCAGTAGACGTGTGGAGTATGAATCCGTCGTCGTGTCGTTGTACCGACTCCACTTCGACACCGGTTCGGACGGGTAAGTCGTGAAACTCGACGACTCCCTGGAGATATTCGGCGTACTCTGCGCCGGTCGGGTGTTCACGGTCGAGCGCAAATGCGGGTGAAGTGTCGGTGGTGACGGCGTTGAGGTCGCGGCAGCCGAAGCTGTTGCTGGGAAACGATGGCGTGATGAGGCGCATCTCTTCTGGCCACTGTTGGAACGACGCCCCGACTTCGCCTCGCTCGAGGATGGCGTAGGAGTCGAGACCCAGATCCGCGAGGACGGCCCCAAGACCGACACCTGCGGCACCTGCCCCGACAATCGATACGTCGAGCGACTCGTGTTTACGGGCTTCTTCGGATGTCACTGTTAACAACATAGGGTAGTAGATAGCCAATTATAAATAATATACGCTCCAGTATTAATAACAGATGAGTCGAGAGACGATTCCCGTCACTGTGCTGAGCGGCAACCTCGGCGCGGGGAAGACCACCGTGCTGAACAACCTCCTGAACACGCGAACGGACCTGGACGTCGCGGTCCTCGTCAACGACATGGGCGAGGTGAACGTCGACGCCGAGCGCGTCGCCGAACACTCGGACATCTCGGAGAACGACGAGGACCTGATCGAACTGTCGAACGGCTGTATCTGCTGTGAGCTACGCGGCGACCTGCTGGACGCGCTCGCGAAGCTCGCACAGGCCCGCGAGTTTGATTACTTGGTCATCGAATCGACCGGCGTCGCCGAACCGTTGCCCGTCGCCCAGACGCTCACCATGGGATTCGATCAAGGAGACCTCGATCCCACGGAGTTCTACGAGGAGACCGGCATCGAAGTGATGGACTACTACGAACTCGACACGACCGTCACTGTGGTCGACGCCCACCAGTTCTGGACAACGTTCGATTCGAAGGAATCGCTGATGGACGGCGACACCGAGAAGGACCTCGGAAGCCTCTTGATCGAACAGATCGAGTTCTGTGACGTCCTGTTGTTGAACAAGTGCGACCTCGTCGACGAGGAGACGCTCGGCGAGATCGAAGAGATGATCGAGGTGCTGCAACCGCGCGCGGAGATCATCCGAACCGAACACGGCGCGGTCGATCCCGGCGAGATCCTCGACACGGGACGGTTCGACTTCGAAGCGGCGAGCCAGTCTGCGGGGTGGTTACGGGAACTCCAGCAGCCGCACGAGTCCGCCGAAGAGGAACACGGCGTCACGTCGTTTGTCTACACGTCGCGCCGTCCGTTCCACCCCGAGCGGTTCGCCGATCTGCTCGACTCGTTCCCCGCGAACGTCGTCCGCTCGAAGGGGCACTTCTGGCTGGCGGGTCGCGAAGAAATAGCACTCGGATTGAACGTCGCGGGACGGTCGATCCGAGTTGGGTCGGCTGGTAATTGGATTGCGATGCTGCCGGAGAACGAGCGCGAGAGCTACTTCGAGGCCAATCCGGAGCTCGAAGAGATATGGGACAACAAGTGGGGTGACAGGGGGACTCAGCTCGTGCTCATCGGTACGGACATGGACCACGACGCGCTCCGCACCGACCTCGATGCGGCCCTGCTGACCGACGAGGAAATGGACGCCGACTGGACCGCCTTCGACGACCGGTTCCCGACGTGGGACGACGGAGACTCCGCCACACCTGAAGAGGGGACCGAGGAGCCGACCGAGACGACCGACGACGGCGCCGAAGAGGTCGGCCTCGCGGACTGACGATGTCCTCGCCACGATCCCTCTTCCGGACTGTCGTCAACAAGAACGCACCGCACGAGACCCGTAAAGCGGCGATCGACGAGCTTGCCGAGCTAGACGCGACGACACAGCTTCGCGTGATCGTCGTCGCAGACGGCCTGAACGGGTCGTTCCGCCGGAATGCGTTGAACGCGCTCGGTCGATGCCGGGCTACGACAGAACTCGGTGCGCTGGTCGACGACGCAAGCTTACCGACAGCGCTCCGAGAGCGGGCGGACCAGCTTCGCTAGCGCTCGGTTCGGTTCGTTGGGTTTCGTTCTGAGCACGGTGGTTAGTTAGTGAGCGGTCCAAGTTAATATTCTAAAGCAGTCAACACAGACCATTTCTTAATAACATTATTGTATATGTGCCCCCGAGTTGTTAATGTAATGTCGTACACCTGCTCCAACTGCGATGCACAGTTCCAGAGCGCTGCCGGCGTGACCCAGCACGTTGCGCTTCACCACAACACGTGTGCCGAGTGTAACGAGGAGTTTGAGGAGACCGACGCCCTACGCGACCACATCCACGAGAATCACTGAGCGAGCGGCTCGTCACGAGTTCGCTGGAACTCCACTTCTCTGTCAGGGCCAATCATCGTCGGCTGTTGACACACTCTCAAGCTGCCAGCCTGCGGCCTTTGCAGCCTCCGTCACCGACTGGTAGGCCCAGTCGGGTACCGTCCCTATCACCCCGGCGGTCTCGTCTGTCCCGACGAGCACGTACCGTTCCGTCTCGAAGTGACCGCGAACCGCCGACAACGCCTCCGCTATCGAACGTGGTCCGGACAGGAACTCTTGGTGGTATTCGGCCTCTCGCACCCGTCGCCGTTCGATGTACGACGGCTCCGAGGAGACGATCCCGACGTGGCTGGTCCAAGTGGTGGCGTCTTCGAGAGCGTGAGCGGGCCGTGCGAGTCGATCGAGTGCGCCAAGCGAGACGGCAAGCGTGAGATCGGCCGAAGCCACGTCAGGACCCTCCTCGAGAGCTCATCGGGAGCGGGTCTGTCCGCGCCTGATCTGGTGGGTCGAGAATCCGTTCCGCGGCCCGACTGGCACCGACGATATTGCGAGCGAAGGGACCGACGCTGGGCTCCGCGAGCGCGCCCGAAACGTACACCTCGGAGTCGGCGCCGTCGGTGTGTCTCCACGCGAGGGTTCGATCGCTGAGAACGGGGAATCCTTCGGCTCCACGTGCAAGCGACAGAGATTCGCTGAGGCGGCCGACCAGCGGCTGCTCGGGAACCGGTTCGAGTCCGGTCGCGAGGACGACGCGTGCGGCCGTCGCTCTCGTGCCGTCGTCGAAGCGGAGGGACAGTCCCTCGTCTGTCGCGTTCGCAGACGTGATTTCGCCTTGCCGGTGTTCAAGCGCACCACCGTCACGCGCTTCGGCCAGTCGTCGCTCAACGTACGGTGGGATCGTGGCGTCGTTGCGGACGGCCCGGATCCGATTGAGACGGGCCTCCGATCCCGGAGGGAGTGTGTGGATTTCTTTGCCGATGTGACGCCAGTTGATCCAGTACGGGTCGGCCTCGGTCAGTTCGATTTCGAGTTCGTGACGCGACAGGAGTGTCACCGCGGTCCATTCTGCTAGACGGCAGGCGAGGTGCCCGGCAGTGATACCCCCTCCGACGACGAACGTTTGCCCCTCGAACGGGCTAGGCGTCGCTGGATCGAACGCTTCGTCCCAGACGTGTTCGAGGGGCGCGTCGTCCGGGAGCGACGCCGTCCACTCTGGGAGCGTCGGCGTCGCCCCTAGCCCGACGGCCAAGACGACGCGGTGGGCCTCAATCGCTCCCGCGTCCGTTTCCACCAGATACGTCTCTGTGCCCGCAGACTGGGTAACATCGGTTACCTTCGACCGATGATGACAGTCGGAGAGATCACGGCGCTCGATAACGTCGCGAGCGTGGTCGAGAAACAGGCCGAGAGTCGGTCGGTCCGGGTAGTTCTTCGTCGACACGAGTTCGTTCGCTCGGTGGTGTCCTTCTGCGAACGACTCGAGCGAGAACGACTCGGTGTCGATGTGGTGGACGAACGTCGATCGGAGGGTCTCCATGCCGCACTGATTGGCCTTCTTGGCGAACGAAGCGAGTAACTCCTCGCGCGGGTCGAGGATCCGAATCTCGTCGCGCGTGTATTCACCCTCCGTAATGAGGTGGTTTGCGAGGCAAGTGCCGTGAATTCCGCCGCCAACAATCACGTACTCGTAGGGGGAATCACCACTCAGTGGGTGATCAGCGGTCAACCTACCGACTGTCACTCTCGTTTTCCTCCGTCGACTTCCAGTTCTTTTCGGTGGTGCTTGGACTGACGATCACTGAACCGTTGTACGATCGGGAGCCGATACCCCAACTTTCGACTACTAAGCGCGACGGTGTACACGGCAATCGCCGCGACGACGATCGAGCCGCCGGCCGCAATTCCGTAGACGTACGACAGCGTCACACCGGCTATCGCCGCGAACTCGGCGGCGAGGATCGCCAGCAAGATAGATTGCTTGAAGCTCTCGGCGACTTGCGCCGCAGCAGCGACGGGAACGACGAGCATCGCAGCGACGAGGATGACGCCCATGATCTGCATCGCGCTGACGACGACTAGCGCCGTGAGCACGACCATGAGGCGTTTGTACAGGCGGACGTTCAGTCGCGCCGCGCGGGCAGCCGTCGCGTCGAACGTGACGTACAAGAGTGGCCGATAGGCCAGCGTGACGAGGCTACCGACGAGGACACTCATTAACACGAGGATACCGACGCTCTCAGTCGAGACAGTCGCCAAACTGCCGAACAAGTAGGCGTCGATACCGACCGCGATGCCGCCGTCGGTGGCAGTGATGAGGATACTGCCGACGGCGAACCCTCCTGTCAGAACAATCGCCAGTGACGTGTCGCTGTACGCTCCGGCGTGTTCGACGAGCAACTCTACGAGTAGCGCCGTGACGATTGCGACCACGAATGCGGTGAGCAGCGGCGACAGCGTGAGCGAGAAGGCCGAATTGAGGAACAACCCGACGGCGACGCCGGCAAAGGCTGTGTGTGCGAGCGTATCGCTGATCATCGCCATCTCTCGATGAACGAGGAACGTCCCGACGACCGGCCCAATGAGAGCGATACACAACGCAGCGAGGTAGGCACGTTGCATATACGGGTATTCGAGCATCGGTACGCCCAGCAGGTCGGCCAACACGTCCATTCCGGGACCGAAGACGTAATTGAGGAACCACTCGATAGGGGCGAAGACGTTGACAGCAAAAAGCGGAGCCGCTATCACGTTGTCGAGTGGAACACTCTCTCCGAGGCGACGTAGTGTGAACATCATTTGTGGTCGTGCTGGAGGATGTGTTGGTCTTTCCCATAGGCCTGCGAGAGGGCATCAGTCTCGACGAACTCCTCCGGGTCGCCGTCGAAGAACAACTGACGGTTGAGACAGGCGACATCCGTCGCGTGTGTGGTAACGACACCGATGTCGTGCTCGATCAGGATGACGGTCAGTCCGGTCGCGTTCAGGTCATGGATGAGGCCGTAAAACTCCTCCCTGGATTCGGCATCCACGCCGACCGTCGGTTCGTCGAGCGCGAGCAGATCGGCCTCTGAGGCGAGCGCACGGGCGATGAACACCCGTTGGCGTTGGCCACCGGACAGTCGACCGACCCGGCGAGACGCGAGGTCTGTGATTCCCACCTGTTCCAGCGCGTCTTCGATCGCTTGCCGGTCCGCTGCCGAGAATCGACCGAAAAGCCGCCGCGGGTACCGCCCCATCTCGACAACCTCTCGAACCGTGATCGGCATATCGCGCGCCGCCTTCGTCGCATCCTGTGCGACGTATCCGATCCGCTCACCGGCGTCGAACTTGTGGGCAGATTCGCCGAACAGCGACACCGTGCCTTCGTCTGGTCGACGAAGTCCGAGCATCAAGTCAAGCAGCGTGCTCTTGCCGCTTCCGTTCGGCCCGACCAGTCCGAGAAAGGAGCCGGGCTCGACGTCGATCGACACCGACTCGAGAACCGGGACCTCTCCGTAGCCAAACGTGACGTCGTCGACGCTGATGAGGGGGTCCCCCGACTGTTGCCGCTCCATCGTTGCTGTCGTCATCGGTAGTCGTCGAGGTCGACGAACGAGTTGCCGTACGCCGTAATCCAGGTTGTTGTCCGATACGGAACAGCCACGTCTGGCGGATAAATCGTACAGACAGGTCTCTCCGCAGGGCCGACGACCAATGCCATCAGTCCCGAACGAGGGCTCTCGGATGGGCCGGGCTCGGCGTTCCCGTCCCACTTCGGTTCCGTGTCGCCAGACGTGGTGTCGCTCATTCTGCGTCGAGGGCCTGCTTCAGGGTCTCGAGATTGATGTTTTCCATGATCTCAATGTAGCCCCAGCCCTCATCGGCCCACTCTTGGGTCTGTCCAGGGATCGGCGTCAGCGGGAGGACTTCGGTGGCGTCGGTCTCTGCGACGAGCTGGTTCGCCGCTGTCTGGGATTCGAGCGGGTCAGCACAGACGTACTGGAGGTCGTGTTCGGCGATGATCTCCTGGGCCCGTTCGATATCCCTCGGCGTCGGCTGGTCGTCCGGTGACAGTCCCGTCAGCGTCCGGACCTCGAAGTCGTAGCGCTGACCGAGGTACTGGAAGGCGTTGTGACCAGCGACGAACACGACGTCTTTCGAGGCGCCCTCTAGCGTGGACCGGAACGACTCGTCGAGTTCGTCCAGACGATTACGGTACGACTCGGCGTTCTCGGCGTAGGCACTGGCGTTGTCGCCGTCGACGTCGACGAACCCGCTCCGGATGTTGTCGACGGCCTGCTTCGCTCGCTCGGGGTCTAACCAGAAGTGCGGGTCCGCTCCGCCGGAGTGGTTGTGGCCGTGCCCCTCCTCGCCTTCGTGATCGGCTTCTCCCTCGTGCTCGCCTTCGTGTTCTTCACCACTCTCGTGGCCGTGTTCACCCTCATGCTCGCCATCGCCCTCGTGCCCGTGTCCGCCCGCACTCTCAGTCACTTCGGGCTCGATGACCGACCCACTGCCGTCGGTGAGCGTCGCGTCGAACTCAGCGGGAGCGTGCTGGGCAAAGAAGACATAGTGACCCTCTGTTTCGGTGTCGAGGGAGAACGTCGTCTCACCGGAGTCCGCGAACTGGAGGTGATAGAGTGACTCACTGGACGGCGTGAGTGTCTCGCCGCCTTCGACCGGTGTGTGCGTGTCGTGGTCGCCGTAGAGGGCTGCCGCAGTTTCCTTGACGTGGTGAATGCCGTGGTCGCCACCCTCGTCGGTCGCGATGACGGCGAGCTGCATCTTCGGATCGGGGCCCTCGTGGAACGTGTGCGTGTAGGTGCCAGCTTCGAGGTGGTAGAGGCCAGCCCACTCCCAAGGAGTCTCTCCACCGTGATCGTGTTCTCCTTCGCCGTCGTGGCCTTCCTCGTGTTCCCCCTCGTGACCTTCCTCGTGTTCGCCCTCATGATCTCCTTCGTGACCGTGATCGTGGTTATGTCCGCCTTCAAGAAGGTTGATACCAGCACCGGCAGCGACCATGTCGACGTCAGCGTCGTCGTCACCGAGACTCGTCACGAGGTCGTCAGCCCACGGCTGGAATCCCTCCATCCCGTAGAGGAAGAGGTCAGATTCGAGGACTGTTCCCTGGATCTGTGGCCCCGGTTCCCACCCATGGCCGTGTTGGCCGATCGGGACGAGCGTCTCTGCGGTCGCGGTGTCGCCTGCAACCTGGCTGGCTAAGTCACCGAATACGAAGAACGAAGACTGGGCTTCCGGCCCGGTATTCTCTGTCGCTGTTGAGCCGTCATTCTCCGCCGCGCCGGAGTCGCCGTTGTTCGATGTACAGCCCGCGAGCGCACCGATGGTTGCCGTACCGAGTCCAGCTACGATGAGTCGACGTCGAGTGTATCGAGGCATCTGTTGATAACATTAGCAAATTAGATAATAAAGACTGTGATTTTAGCCAGTCAAGTTAATAAGAATCACTAACCAAAATCTGAGTTTAGTAACTGGTGTCGTGGTAACTAATGCGAGTCGTAGAATTGCTAATTATTGCTACCTCGAAATCCGTATTACACAACCCCGAGAATGGTGCTAACAGGCTTTTCCTACTCGCATCCCGATGAATGGATGTAATGTGCCACTGTTTCAGCGACCTAGCCGAGATGAGTGATGAAGAGCGTACGGAAATCCTCAGCGAACACTCGACCAAAGAACTTCGCGCGGAATACTCCACGGAAGAACTAGAAACCCTCGGCGTTATCGCCTGAGGCTAGTTCACGTTGGTCTTACCCGGACGACCGACACCGTCCGCTCGTCATTTAGACCTAGTCGCCTCCTGTTTCTCTGCGTACGCGAGCGTGTAGTAGTCTCGATCCGTCACCTCACCGGGGTCGTCGGTAACAAGAGTTTCTTGAGTATTCATGAAGAGTCGCCGGCCGAATGTCACCTCGTACCCCGCTTCGGTCATCTTGTCGTAGGTCGTCGGCGCGTCGGTCACTTTGAACAGGATCAACCGATTCGGACCGATCGGTGCTTCTCCGTCGGTCGCCTCGCGGAGCGTCAGTTCAGCACCAGCGTCGATGTCGACCCCGAGGACTGAAGCGAACGCAGTCACACTGCTGACACCCGGAACGACTTCGATGTCGACGCTGGGATGCTGCTCGCGAAGCGTCCGACGCAGGTGTCCGAACGTCGAGTAGATACAGGGATCGCCGAGCGTGACGAACGCCGCGTCGGCGTCGCGCGCGTTCGGCGCGACTTCCGCGGCCGCCGCCTCCCACGCCGCCTCCAGCTCTTGGGGGTCGGTCGTCATCGGGAACTCGAGGTCACCCAGTTTCGAGTCGGGAACGTACTCGGTCGCGACGCGCCGTGACAGTCGTCCGGGTGAGTAGACGATGTCGGCCGATTCGAGCCGTCGCTTGCCGCGAACCGTGAGCAGGTCAGTCGCGCCCGGCCCCAGTCCAATTCCGTAGAGCGTCATCGTTGCTGCTCCCTCGGTAAGCTTGGGGCTCCGCGCACTTGCTCACCCATCGATCTCACCGACTGTGTGTCGCGTCGCGAGCCCGGCGAGATGCGGGGCCTCTTCGACGATGATCTCGGCCGTGGCGAGTTCAACGGCGTTTACGCTTCCGGGCAGCACGAACACTGGGACGTCGCGGGCGATACCCGCCGTCGCGCGGGTCGCGACGACGCGGGTTCCGACCTCCTCCCACGAGAGCCGCCTGAACGCCTCGCCGAAGCCTGGTAGCTCGCGGTCGAAGAGCTCGCTCACCGCGTCCGGACTGACGTCGTCGACAGTGACTCCCGTCCCGCCGGTAGTTACGACAAGGTCAACGTCCGACCGATCCAGACACCCGCTCACAGTGGTCTTAATCCGGACGTAGTCGTCCGGAACCGTCCGGCGTGACGTGACGACGTGACCCGCGTCGACGAGAGTGTTCGCGACGGCGTCACCGCCGGGATCGGTCGGGTCTGCTTCCGTGGCGGTTCCTCGGGACGACGAGACGGTCACGATTGCGACACCGAGTGGATCAACGCAGTCGTGACCGTCTTCGTCCGTCGTCCGTCGGTCCGCCGCCGACGGGAGCTCCGAGTGATTCCCGGTCACTGTCCCTCACCGACCACGAGACGCTGTTCCATCGGTGGCTGAGACCGGTCCATCGTCCCCGGAAACGGATTCTCGAGTTCGTCCCAGTTCCCCGCCATCTCCGGTTCTGAGAGGAGACAGTCGTCAAGGGCGGCGGCGATGGCCGAGTCGTCCATTCCAGCGCCGATGAAGACGAGCTTTATTTCACGGTCTCCCCACTGTTCGTCCCAGTGGAGATCCGGTCGTGACTCACGGTAGGAATCACGCTGGAACTTTGGGACCGTGACCGCCCATCGGCCGTTGACTTCGACGTGCGTCTGCGTACCCGCTTGGCTCAAGTCCAGCGCGTATCGCTCGCGTCCAGCGACCCACAGGTGTCCTTTCGCCCGGACGACGGACTCGGGGAACGAGCGGAGCCACTCGTTGAACCGTTCCGGGTGAAATGGCCGGTGGCGCTCGTAGACGAAGGAGCCGACACCGAACTCCTCCGGCGGGTGACGGTGATCGTGGTCGTCACCCTGACCATCGTGGGTACCGTCGTGACCGTTGTCACGCTCGGAACCCTCATCGTGACTATGACCGCCACCGTGGTCCATCTCTGCTGATTCCGGATCTCCGGTCCCTCCGTGGTCGCTCGAGAGCACCTGCTTCCACCGAGCGGACCCCTTCGCTTGTTCTCTGTCGAATCGTCCAGTTCCGAGAACGTCGTCGGGTTCGACGGCGCTCTCGGTCGTGCGGGTGATGTCGACTTCGGGGTGGAGCGTTTCGAGTACGCGTTCGACCGCCTCACGTTCGTCTTCCGTGACGAGGTCACACTTGTTGAGGACAAGTACGTCGCAAAACTCGACCTGCTCGGCGAGGAGGTCCGAAAGCGGCCGGGAGCCGTCATCCGTCGACTTGATCGGACGACCGTCGACGAACGCCTGATGGAACTGTGCGGCGTCGACCACCGTGACGGTCGTATCGAGATCGTACAGCGTCGACGCACGTGCGGGCGAGACGAACCGCTGGGCGATGGGGACCGGATCGCTGATCCCCGAGGCTTCGATGACTAGATAATCGAACTCCTCGTCGAAGGCCAGACGCAGCAGCTCCTGGTCCAGTTCATTCTGGAGGCCGCAACAGATACAGCCGTTCGACAGCTCCGTGACGCCGCCGTCTTCCAGCGAGAGCTCAGAGCCGTTCTCGATGAGGTTGGCGTCGACGTTTACTTCGCCGACGTCGTTGACGAGAACGGCGATATCGTACTCCTCGCCGCCGACGGTAAGGAGGTGGTTGAGCAGGGTCGTCTTTCCGGCGCCGAGCCCGCCACTCAGGATCGTGACCGGGGGTTGCTCGTCGACGGCCATCAGTCGTCAGCCAGTGCGAGTTCGCGCTGTTCGTCGGCGGTGAACGGATCCGGATACTCGTTCCAGTCCTCCTCCATTTCTCCGTCTGAGAGGACACAATCTTCCAGTCGCTCGATCAGTATCTCCTGATCAAATTCGCGGCCGATGAATACGAGCTCTGATCCCCGGTCTCCCCACTGGTCGTCCCAGTCCTCTTTGATGCCGGGACGGGCGGCGAAGTAGCGCTCCTGTTGGGCCTTTGGGAGCGTGGCGATCCACGTCCCTTTCGGACCGGCCCGAACCGACTTGCCCGCTTTGTCGAGACCCATCGCGATGTCTTCGCGACCGGCGGACCAGAAGAAGCCCTTCGCGCGAACGATGCCATCGGGGAGGTCGGCGAAGAAGCGAGCGATCCGCTCGGGGTGGAACGGTCGGCGGGATTCGAAGACGAACGAGGTGACCCCGTGTTCGTCGGCGGCCGACTCGTGGTGATGGCCGTGCTGGAGTTCACGCTTCCATCCGGCGGACTGACTTGCGCGATCGAAGTCGAACCGACCCGTATTCAGGATCTCTCTGGGGTCTATTGCCCCGTGTTCTGTTCGGACAATATTTGCTCGCGGTTGGAGCGCCCGTAACACTGCCTCTATCTCTTCAAGTTCATCGTCGGGGACGAGATCGCACTTGTTCAACAAGAGGACGTCGCAGAACTCGATCTGATCCATCAGCGCCTCCTCGGGGACGCGATTCCCTTGTGGATCGATGGAGTCATCGGTGAGGGCCTGACCGGAATCAAACCCCTTCCAGAAGCTGTGCGCGTCAACGACGCTGACCATTGTATCGAGTTCGTAGACCCCCGTAGGGTCGAAATCCGCGTCTTCGAACCCGCGAGCAAACGTCTGTGCGACCGGAATCGGTTCGCTGATCCCAGACGACTCCACGAGGAGGTACTCGAAGTCTCGCTCTTCAGCTAATCGGCCTACCTCGTCAAGCATGTCCCCGCGAAGCCGACAACAGATACACCCGTTCGACATCTCGATGATTTCATCGTCGTTCTGGGTAAGATCCGACTCGCGTTCGACGAGGTCGGCGTCAACGTTCACTTCGCCCATATCGTTTACTAAAACGGCGGCGTTGAGTTCCTGTCCGCTACTAAGAATGTGGTTGAGCGTCGTCGTCTTGCCAGCTCCGAGGCTTCCGCTGAGAATCGTTACCGGGATCGGGTCGTTGTTGGACGGCATACTCTAATTATGAATCTGCTACACTAAAATACTAATTATTATGGTTATACTCTATCGTCATAACAGAAACTAATAAGACTGAATAAAACTTTAATACATGAGCGTCGTTAGCATCTCGATGCCTGAGGCGTTGCTGGAACGCATCGACGAGTTCGCCGAAAAACACGGGTACAGTGGCCGAAGCGAAGTCGTTCGAGAAGGCACACGCACGTTATTCGAAGAGTTTCAAGAGCAACACATCGAGGGACAAAAGCATATGTGTACGGTAACGGTCGTCTTCGAGTACTGTCAACCTGCCGTCCAGGAGCGTCTCACGAGAGTACGCCACGAGTACGATGCTATCGTCTCCGCAACTACCCACACACACGTCCAAGACCAGTACTGTATGGAGTTGTACGTTTTAGAGGGGGCCACAGAAGCACTATCTGGATTCGTCAACAGCGTTCGAGCAGTGCCGAATGTCCAAGCGGTGGATTACTCGATCGCCTCACTGGGCGATGCTCACATCGATCAGCGCATCAAGTCTTGAACACCGCTCAGTGCTCGGCGAGGAGCATCAGTTTAACACGACTTACCGTATCGAAATCGCGCAAGCGATAGGTGAGAGTCCGGACACGCGAGGCTGGCCCGTTACAAAAGAGCGTCTCGAGACACCACTCTCCTTCATGGATATGATTCGTGGTCGTGATGACGTCCTGAAACTGGTGTTGTACGTCGTGAATGTCTTCAATAACCGCTTCGTGTTCGTAATCGAAGGCCATGACAACGACGACGTCGCCTTCGATATCTTCTAATCTGGTGTGTGCCTCAATGTACTCTTGCATCGCTTCGCGGGCGCCACGCGAGCGTGAATCTAATCCCTCTGCTTGCCACGTTACATCGAACTCAGACAGGAGGTCGTCGGGAATGTTGAAGCTCGTGCGCATTACGTCCTCTCTATTTTACCGGTGATTTGTCTCGGAGTGCCCCAATACTTTGAGTCGTGGGAGACCGCTCACGTAGGCTTCGACCACTCGCCTGAGTCTCATCAAGAAGTTGTAAGAGATGCCGAAGAAGGCGGTCAGTCATGTCTTTGTCCGTCTGTGGGGGGTATCGGTGCGGTATTCGAATTTCCAGCCTCTGTCAGGAGCGACACGAGGTCCGTTTCCGTCACCGGCTGTGCCGTCTCCCCGAGCCCTGCGTCACGAGCCACACGAACCGCGCTCGGTGGGTGAAGGTTCGCGTCCGCCAACAGCGCTTCGTCGTAGAACACCTCTCGAGGCGTTCCGCCTCCGATGATGTTGCCGTCGGCCATCACGCAAACTCGGTCCGCGACTTCGGCAGCAAATTCGAGGTCGTGCGTCGACAGGACGACACTGATACCGTCATCGTGAATGTGTTCGATCCGCTCCGCGACCAGCTGGGACCGGTCGGGATCAAGCCCTGCGAGTGGTTCGTCGAGCACGACCACACTCGGTTTGAGGACGAGCACACCGGCGAGGCCAGCGAGCCGTTTCTCCCCGCCGCTCAGGTAGTGTGGGATTCGGTCTTCGAGGTGGCTCGCGTCGACAGTCGCCAGTGCTTCACGAGCGCGTTCCCTCGCTTCGTCTCCGGGTACCCCGTAGTTCTGGAGGCCGAACATCACGTCGTCGAGGACTGTGGGCGCGACGAGTTGCGTATCGGCGTCTTGGAAGACGAAGCCGACCTCTTTTCGCGCGTGTGGCTTGTTGTCCTCGGTGATCGGAGTGCCGTCGACGATGAGTTCGCCGTCGTCGGGCACGAGGGTGGCGTTCAGGTGTTCGAGGAGGGTCGACTTGCCGGCGCCATTGCCGCCGACGAGGGCGACAATCTCGTCGGGATACACGGAGAAGTCGACCTCGTGCATACCCACCGTGCCGTCCGGGTACGTGTGGGCCTTACACTGAAGATCGACCAGGGCCCGCTGTTCATCGGGGCGACCCGTACTCATACCGGAATCACCTCGTAGACGCCGACCAAAGCGTAGGCGACGACGCCGGCGTAGCAAGCGGCGATAACGACGAGCTCACGAGCGGGCGGTCGCGGGACGTCCCCGTACAGCGTGAGGTCGCCGTCGTATCCACGGGCTTCCATCGACTTGACGAGTCGTTCCGACTGCTCTATCGCCGACAGCATCGTCATGCCGAGGATCCGGGCGTACAGCCGTTTGTTCGACCAGAATTCCGAGAAGTTCGCTCCGCGGGAGAGCGCGGCTTTCACCAAGTCCTCAAGCGTCTCAAGCATAACGAACGTGAACCGATAGGTGAGCAGAGCTATCTGGTCGATCGGTCGCGGGAGCAACCGACCGAGCATGTACGCGACATCGGTGTATTTCGTCGTCATCGACGCCGTCAGCGCGAACGTGACGACCGTGAGTGACCGACAACTGAGCTCCAAGAAGAGGGCGAGACCCTCCCACGTAACCGAGAAACCGCCGAAGGGTGTCGGAACTGCGCCGCCGATCGGCGTCCCCGGTTCGAGAAAGGCCAGCGGTCCGGCGACCGAGATGATAAACAGCATCGGGAGCGTGTACCAGCCGATGAGCCGCCGAAACGGCAGGTCCGCAAGTCCGTAGATCACTAGTACGGTTCCGTACAGACCGGCCAAGAGCGCGAGGCTGTCGAACACCGTGACGGCGAGGACGAGCACGCCAACGACGCCGACCTTCGTCCACGGGTTGATTCGATGTAACGGTCCGTCTCGCCGCTCGGCAAACGCCGTAATGAGCCGGGGATCAGGGACGTGATTTGAGAGCGTTGTCACGGTTACCGTGTCGGTCGTTCTCCGTCATCGAAGCCGCCGTACCGATCGACGTACACGTACAATCCGAGACCCAGGACGGCGAACGTGAGAACGACTGCGCCGAATTCGAGCATCAGCCCGCCCTTCCGAATGGGACCGGCAACGACGATGCCGCGGCCGAGGTTGACGAGAGAGCCGCCACCCTCTTGTACACCGCGTTGAAGCGCTTGCGAGGCCCGCTTTGCCCATGGAACGGCACCACCGGTCGCAGTGAACCCCCAGTAGCCGACGACGAGGAACGCCGAGAAGACGGCAGCCATGCTACCGTACTGCTTCCAGCGCTGCATCAGGCTGTCACCCCCGAGGGCTCATCGCGAGTGTCGCGGTCGGTGAGTCCGACGAGGTCGGGACGCACTGAGGCGAGGAATTGGACGATAAGACCCGTGAGGATCCCTTCGACGACGGCGACACCGAGGTTGAGAGCGGAAAGTCCACCAACGGCGATCAGCAGGTCACCGCGCGGGAGCGCGCTCCCGTTGACCCCGCTGATAACGATGATCGCCCCCATCAGGAACGACCCCACTGAGAGACCGAGTGTCGCGGCACTCGCGCTGGCGGGGAAGACGTCCCACTCCATCCGCATCAGCGTCTTGAACGCGTAGTAGGCGACGATCGCTTCGCTGGCGTTGATCAGCGTGTTCGCCCCGATTAGGCCGACCGCTCCGTGTCCGAGCGCCGCTGAAAAGATGTTGACGACCAGCGCGACGAGCGCGCCGAGAAGCGGTCCGGCGATAATACCCACGAGCCCGGTGAGGTTCATATGAATTCCGCCCCACACAGGAATATTAAGCTGGAAAACCGCAAAGCTCGCAGCCGCGCCGATGCCTGCGAGCGCAATTTGATGCGTCTTTATTCCACCTTTCCGTATCCGGTAGACCACAGTGGAGATTAGTCCAGCGCCGATCAGCGTCCACAGCACGAGCGCCCAGAGGGGGAACGACCCCTCTCCAAGGTGAATGTGCGGCATGTCTGTTTAGCAATTGCGAACATAGATATAATAACTTTGCTGTACTAGAATAGATGTTATAATAAGAAACGCACAAACTGCTCTTGTGAGTTAACTCAAAGCGTGGCGAACGTGCCGGTGACAGCGATGCCGAGATTACCGAAGTTCGAGGAGAAAGCCCCGCGCTTCAGCGCGGGGATGAATCCGACAACAGGACGACAACCGCCGGAATTAAGCCCTCAAACAGCGTATCTCGCGGTAAGCACAACGGGCAAAAACTGGCGGTTGGATTGGGGTCCGCCCGGCCGACGAAGGCCACCACATCGTTCCCGCAAGGGCGTCTCCGAGGCCGTGGAAACACGGCAGACAAAAAGCGACTCTCGCTCGATTGTGCCTGCCCACTGTGGTACGAAGGGCAGGCAGGCCGATGGCACGGCCCGTGCCCGGACGCGGGGAAACCCGCGACCGGGGGCATCCCCGCCGTCTCTCCGAGACAAACGGGATACACGGTGCAAGCGGATACCGCGTCCGAATAGACGCCGAATACGCCACACCCCTCGCGGGGCCGACGTATCGCGCACACACCCGGTATCGCCTCGCCGGACCCCGTTTGGCAGGCGAGAAGTTGCCAACGAAGACACGGGAACGCCCCGCTGTCCCACGTTGGAACCCTCGCGCTTCAGCGCGGGGAGGATGTCAAGTGTCGCTCGCTGCTGTGCCGTTTCCGTTGACGGGCACGGCAGTGTATTCCACCGAGACAGACTCGTCAGCTCCTCGAACGGTGCCGATAAAATGGAGAACGTCTTGGTACGCGGCTTCGACGACGAATGTCTCGACACATCCGGCGTTCTCTCGGAGGCAGTTATGCGAGTTCGACCGGATGGACCCTTCGAACTCATGGCGGATATCCATCATTCGGCGCTCAATTTCAGGTTCGTCGTATCCAAATACCGCAGTGACCGTTGCCAATACGCGCCGGTCCTCGTAGTCGCTCTCTTGATACTCTTCGAGCAGTGATTGACAAGCCTCACGAATTACCTCGCTCCGGCCGGTGTAGCCGTGTTCTTCCGCAAACGTGTCGAGATCTTCTCGGAGTCGCTCCGTCATCGAGGAGCTCACGATAGGCATATGTTAAAATTTTATTCTAACATAATAGAGATGGCGGTCTAAAGAAAATAAATTAATAATTTTGACGTAGGAGCGTCTTAGTGGTTAGTGTCGACAGGACTCCCGAGTTCATCCCTAATCTGTGCGACGTGGTCCACGAAGTCGCGGGCGGTCCGTTCACGTGGGCGTTCTAGATCAATGGGGAACGTTGATTGGACGGTTCCCGGGTCGGCATCCATAACGATCACGCGGTCAGCGAGGGTCACTGCCTCGTCGATGTCGTGGGTGACGAACACGACGGTCTGTCCGGTCTGCGTCCAGATGTCGAGCAGCTCCGCGTGTAAGCGGTCGCGCGTTCGGGCGTCGACACTACCGAACGGTTCGTCCATCAAGAGGATCTCCGGATCAGGGGCGAGCGCGCGAGCGATACCGACGCGCTGTTTCATGCCGCCGGACAGCTCTTTCGGGTACGCGTCCTCGAAGCCGTCGAGCCCCACCAAGTCGATCAACTCTTGGACCCGCGCCTCGCAGTCGGGACAGTCACAGGCGGGCCGGTCGAGGCCGAATCGGATATTCCCGCGGACTGTCCGCCAGGGGAACAGTGCATATTCCTGAAACACCATTCCCCTGTCCAGTCCAGGGCCGGTAACCGGGTCTCCGCCGACCAGTATCGATCCACCGTCCGGATTGTCAAGTCCAGCGATCGCTCGCAACAACGTCGTCTTCCCACACCCGGATGGACCGACGACACAACAGAACTCACCCTCCGCAACCGAAAAGGAAACATTCGCGAGCACGTCCGTTGACTCGTAGGACCGGCTGACGTTCTGGATAGTGATTTTCTCACGTGAGTCTCGACTAGTAGACGAGTCCGAACTCAGCGCCATGCGAGGACCCTCCGTTCGAGCAGCCGGAACCCGACGTCCATACAGAGGAACGCCAAGCTGATCAGGAACATGTACGCAACGCTGGTCGCCATCGCGAGGTTGTTCGAGGCGTTGATGATCTCGTAGCCGACGCCTGGTGCACCGAACAGCTCGGCACCGACGACGATCATCCAGCAGCGACCAATGCTCGTCCGGAATCCAGTCAGTACTTGGGGTGCCGCACTCGGGAGCGCGACGAGTTTTAGCATCGAGAGGTCGCGCTCGACGCCGAGCGTCGACGCGGCGTCGGTCAGTTCGGTCGAAACGCCCTCGACGCCGCCATACGCGCCGTAGAAGTTGATCCAGAACGCGCCGACGAAGACGATGAACGCCGCGCCCGTGTGGTGGATACCGAACCAGACGATGGCGAAGACGATCCACGCCAGCGGCGGGATCGGTCGCAGGACCCGGACGAGCGGCCGCAGCCAGTCGTCGAGCGCACCGTTCCAGCCCATCGCCAGTCCGAGACCGACCCCACAGGTCGCACCGAGAAGGAGCCCGGGAACGTAGTGGAACAGCGTCTGCGAGAGATGTGCAAGCCCGGTCGGAAGTACGAGACTCGACCCCAGAACGGGGACCACAATCGTCGTCGAGGTCGCGAACAGGCCGATAAACGCGCGCACCGAATCGAGGGGGCCCGGCACCAGATACGACGGCTGGGTCGTCATCGCGCCAACCCACCAGACGAGCAGGAACGCGAAGAGACCTCCCAAGCCGCGGAGATACCGCCACAGGTCCCCCTCGAAGTTGCCGGCGACCACCGCGTTGGAACTGGTGTCGGTACGTGTACTCATTCCTGGATAGCGTCGTAGGGCTCGAACGCGAACAGATTGTCAGTCGCGACCGGGTCCTCAATGTTGCCGACATCGGCGACGAACTCGCCCATTGTCGCGGCCTGTTCGGTGATTGTGTGCGGGTTCGAGAAGAACTCGGAGGCCTGAGAGTCCATAGCCGTCTTCGCGAGGTCCTCGCTCACGCCGGAGCCAATGACTGAGGCGGCGTGGGCGGCGGCCACGTCTGGTGAATCCCTTGTGAATTCGGTCGCCACGACGTGCTGTTCGACTAGCGATTGGGCAACCTCGGTGTCGTCGAGCACTCGCTGATTCGCGAACAACACCGTGACCGGGTGGTTCTCCAGTATGTCCCCGGACCAAGCGAGTTCGCCGAAGCCGTCATCTTGGCCGATGACCGTTGCAAACGGCTCCTGGATGATCGTCGCGTCGATGTCACCCGACTGGATCGTCTGAACTGCCTTTGCTGGCGGTACTTTCGACTTGTTGATCGCAGACTCTATCTCTCCGACGTCTAGGTCCTCCTGGATCCAGTATCTGAGGACGATGTCGGGGACGCTCCCGTCCGGTGGGGCACCGAACCGTATCTTACGGCCGCGCTCTTCCTCGAAGCGCTCGAACACGGCTGGGCCCTCCTGTTCGTAGAGATTGACGAGCTCGGTTGTCCCTATAATCTTGAATCCATTCCTCGAGTTCGCGGCGAGGATGCCGGCGTTGGTCCCTTTGTCAACAAGGACCATTGCGGGAGTGATCCCGAAGAGCGCAACGTCGACATCCCCACTCGCGAATGCCTTGACGACACTGGGGCCGGAGCTGAACCGCTCTATCGTGACATCTGTCGGAACGTCCTCGTAGTATCCCTCTTGTTCCATCACGTAGTGTTGCATGTTCGGGTAAATCGGGACGTACGCGACTGTGACGGAATCGAGGGACCCGGCTCTCTGACCGAGACAGCCAGCGACTCCCGTCGCAGCAATCGTGGTTGCGCCCGTCTGGAGTAGTCTTCGGCGCGAGATGTGTGCCATCAGTGTTGTTAACTCTAAAAGCAATCATAATAATTCCTGTGTTCTATCTAAACAAGATTAATATTTTTGGAGAATAGAGTTCGGAGGCTCTGTTGAAATCCTCAGCAGTTGATATTTTTCCACCCTCAGTCGCTCAGTACAGTAAATTCCCATAATTATATGTTTTCCAACAATCAAATCAATCGCATGTCCCCGAATATCACCACACGAACGGTCCTCCAAGCCACCAAGTTACTGCTCGCCGGAGCAGTCTTTCTAGTTGCTTCGATGTTTTTTAATTACCTCCCGCAACCATACTCAACGTGGCCCGCCGTCGGATCAATACCAATCAACCCTGAACTCGTTATTCCGGCACTACTCGGCGTCGTTGTCGTGGTTGACGCGTTTGTAGAGCAATTGACCATTGCGTCAGTCGCTCTTGCGATCTTCGGAGTGGTAACGTTTCTTCTCGGTGCAGCGAGCTTATACTCTTTGTACGCACCAACAGGCGGTGGTGTGTTCTTTATTGGATTCTTCACCATCATCGCAGGAATAATTCTCGCTTTCGGAGTCTTTCTCCACACGGTCGTGCGAACAGAACGCTTCCAAACTGCTTTTCAGGGAATAATAAACTCAGTATCTAATTAGCTGGTTCTGTTGAAATTCTATTCTTTAGATATATTCTTGTCTGAAACAGCCGGTTGATGAGAGTTGCGTATCGACCGATGTTGATCAACGGACGTGTTATGACCACACTTGTCGGGCGCGTCCATCGAATACTGCTCTAACGAGCCCAAGAGAGCAAAAGAATCCGAGCCCTCCAACGGATAACCAGAGTCGGTAGAGTGTAGTGACGAGGAATAAATAGACGGCCAAACCGAGAGAGACGGATGTCAACAAGGCGAACGTCACTGCTTTCCAACTGGGAGATTCGTCACGGGAGTACCTGTACGCATTTGTCGTAAGCACAACGAGAGAGGCCCAGCCTGCCGCAAGCACGGTAAACCAAAGAAGACCGATGAGGATGAGAACTAAACCAACTGTCTCCTGAAACCCGAAACCTACAATGGTTCCGCAAAGCAGGAAAAGATAGAAACCTACTACGAATTCTTCAAGAGCACTGATTGACGATTCAGCCATACTGACTTCATTTAATGATTACTACATAATTGCTGGGGATGAAAGATTCATACTACTGTTTTCGAACTACCTCTCCTGAATCAATTAATAGGTGAATTCTCTGTATTGAGCGATCCGTGAGTCCCCTGTATAGACCGGAGACGAGTCAGAATACATCATCTGCTGAGGATTTCAACAGAGCCAGTTCGGAGATATTGGTATAGATGGGGTGAATTCAGCGAGGGAGGAAAAGCAGAATTAGCTCAGATCGGCCAGCGGGCTGAAATCATCTACTGGTGAGACAGAGTAATCAATTGTGAGTGTATCCTTAGTCGCTCGAATCTTCCCAACAAACGCCGAGATCTCTTCGAGGGACCCTTCAAGCACAAACAGCTCCATACAGTGGTGTCCGCCAACGTGACTATGGAAATTCGAAGCGACGATATCCTCGTATTCGTGGCGAAGGTGCATCATTTTTTCTTCAACAGTCGTCGTCTCGTAGTCGAATAACACGGTGACCACCCCCATCAGTTCGCGGCCTTCGAGTTTCTTGTCCTCGAATTCGCCCATGAGGTTCCTGCTCGCCTCCCGAAGGACCTCACTTCGACCCGTGTATCCGTGGTCGTCGGCAAACTGATCAATCCGCTCAAGCAAGTCCTCAGGCATTGAGACGCTTACTACGGCCATATAACAACTTAGCCAACAGTATATATTAAGATTTATTATTTCTTTTCACTGGTCGTCGACCGAGGCTCCTCTCAGAGAGAATGATGACGTCTCAGATTCATCGGCTCCGGCTCAAAATTTGTCTCTCAGCACGAGCACTTAAGTGTCTGATTCACACCGACGCAGGTTCGTCTCTCACAGTACTCCCCAGAACGAGTGCGCCGGCAATAATTACGAGGTTCTTTACGATATACTGGCCCTCGACTGTCAACCCGTATGGGAACGTGGTATAGACGACTTCAGGGAGCAGTACCATCGGGAGGAATGTCCCCGGAAGCTGGAGTGCCAGCAATAGCAATCCGACGCGTGTAAGCGGGGGGTAGAGCAGACAGATCCCGATGATCACTTCCCACACGCCAAGGACCGGGACGAAAAACTCAGGCGGAAGAATGTACACCGTTGAGGCGACGAGGTCACCGGCCGGCGAGACACCGAGCACTTTGAGTGCACCGAACCAAATGAACACCGCCCCGACAGCAGCTCGCAACGCTGGGACGCTCCAACGGTCCATTTTCGATGCGAGTGTCGCGTCGAGTGTATCCAACCGCTCTTGATACACGGTTATCGTGTCTTTCGATTCGTTTTCTGAGGTTGCCATCGTGTGTGTAATAGCTACGATTTTGCCGGACTAAAGGCTTCTAGCTCCTGATCGACCGTGTCAAATTCGTTGACTAGAACCTGTGTGTTTCTCACTATCTCCACTATGAGAAGGGCTTGTCAATTAGTTCATCCCAGTCATCTGGATTCCATCAACGAGTGACCGATTAATGTCGTCGTACCCGATCGTCCGTCCGCCGTAATTATCAGCGAACGATTCAGCTTCGCTGGGTTCCGAGAACGGCATGAGATCTGGCCCCATTCCACCCATTACATCCGATTCGATGACGTATGTGAGGCCCGTCGCATCGGCGAATGTATCGGGGGCGGTCGGTGCTGGCATCTTCTTTTCCTCGGTGTCTTCAGGGATTTGCCAATCGACACGGGAGTAGTCTGTGACGTAGACCGCGGTCGCCTCCGCACCGTCAGCTACCAGATTAAGATGGTACGGGAAGAGGCCATGTGCGAGCGTGTGAAACCAAGCAAGGTTCTCAGTTCCTTCGGAGCCTTGGACGGGCCCCTGTCTGGGCTCGGGTTCTGTATCAGCGTAGAACACTTGCCCATTAGGACCCCCATGGTCTCCGATCACCATTCCACCTTGGTAGTCCGTCTTTTGACCAGACAGATCTACCGGTTCTGGACTTGAGCCAGAGGATCCCCCAACGCAGCCAGCCGTTCCAATTACGACTCCCAAGCCGACTGAGTGAATAGCTTGTCGACGCGATAGCAAATGCGAGTCAGGTTCAGGATTCATACGTATACTTCTTCATATAGAGTCAATACGGTTCTGGTGTGACTGTCGAACGCCGTTTGTGATAGGAAATAAACCACTCAAAGTAGAGGTTCGCTCCGGGTCACCCAGCGCCCAGATCAGTCAAGAGTGGACGATGTCTGGCACCGATTAGTATACATTGGGGCCGGGCTGCTTAGGGCACAGCCAAGCTAGTCGCTTGTGGCATCCTCACCAAGCGAACCCGGGGCATGGGCGTACACAGCGTATAGGATCATCGCAGCGATCAGAAAGTCGAAGCTGTGTTCGACGAAGTGGTGAACTGGCATCGGGACGGCCCCTAACACGGTCCCGGCACCGACCAGCGACCGCAGGACGAGCACGCCGACCGCGGCGCTGATCAGTCGGTACTGACGGGTCCGACGGCGTCGATACGCGACGAGGCTCACCAGAAACAGCGCCCCGGTTCCGATACCGGCGCATGCGATGACGGCCAGCAAGACGGGCGAGCCTTGGACAGAGAGCGGCACGACCGCGGGGAAGCCGGCCTGTGAAATGTGCGATACGATCACGACACTGGTCAGTATGCGCTGGAGATAATAAGAAGACGCGGGGCAAAACGTTCCCGTGCGATAAGAGCGCCCCAACAGGTTATATCTCTCAGTCGATTACGTACTACTGTTTACGATGGAGACGACCAGATCTCGGGTGCGACAACACGTCCGCGAAACGCCCGGCGTCCACTTCAACCAGGTGGAACGCGATCTGGACATCGCCACCGGACAGGCGCAGTATCATCTCCGACGACTCGTGAACGACGAGGAGCTGGTCGTCGAACGGATCGCTGGCCGATCCCACTACTTCTGTCTCACCTTTGACCCGTGGGAACGGTGTGCGCTCGCGTTCCTGCGTCGCGAAACCGCCCGTGAGATCGTGTTGCGGCTCCATGCGGACGGCCCTCGTCGTCCGGAGACGCTAGCCACGGAATTGGATCTCGCGCGGAGTACGGTTTCGTGGCACGTGTCGAGCCTCAGCGACGCCGGAATCGTCACGAAGTCCGACGACCGCCCGATGACGATCGCGCTGACCCGTCCGGACCACACGGCTGAGCTGCTTGAGGTGGTGTCTCCCTCGCTGCCAGACCGGCTCGTCGACCGGTTCATCCGGACTGTCGACAGCCTCTTGGAGTGAGGAGCCGACTGGCTGGACCCGCCCGGATTGGACGGAAGTGGCGCATTCGAAGGTCACACCAGATACCTCAAGACCGCGAGACAGATAGGCGAACGTATGGACATGGACCGACGGAGTTTTTGTAAAACGGCCGGCGTCGCAGGAGTCACCGCCGGCACTGCCGGTTGTCTTGGCGTTCTTGGTACCAGTGGCGCCGATGGAACCGTTCTCGGACCGCCGGAGCGAGACCTCAGCGAGGCGTCATTCCCGAGCCACGGCGACGAGATGCCCGAGTTCACCGTCCCCGACCCGATCCACGGCGAGGAGATATCGACGGCCCAGCTCGAGGGCGAGCGCGCGGTGCTGTGGACGTCATTTTACACCAACTGTCCGGACGGGGTGTGCCCTGCACTTATCCTCCGACTCCGTCGTGGGCAGGCAGCCGCCGCCGAGGACGGGTACGGCGACCAAGTCGCGTTCCTCCCCACCACGTTCGATCCTGAGCGCGACACTGCCGAGGCCCTCCGCGAGTACGCTGGCCAACAGGGAGTTGACCTCGACGCGGGTAACTGGCACTTCCTCCGCCCAGAGACCTACGAGCGGGCCCAAGAGATACACGACGAGCACTTCGGTCTGAAGATCGAGAAGCAGCCGGCAGATGACATCGAGAACCTAGAGTATCGCTTCCCGCACTACGGGCTCATCATTCTCGCTAATAAGCAAGGAGTCATCGAGCGGGCGTATCCGCGGGGCCCGCGGACCGACATCGAGCAACTCGTCGACGACCTCGAACGAGTGGCTACTGCGTGATCGCTCCCGGGACCGGCAGATCGCCTTCGTCGTTTCCCGGGCGTGGTGACACCGGAGAGACCGGCTTGCGTGTCGAGCGCGGGGAGGGGAGTCGGTCTCGGTCAATGCCCCATGTGTCCCATCCCGCCACCGAGGGGTTGGTAATGCGGGAGCATCGGGTGCGGGAGGTGAACGCCGAGCGCCATCAGCCCGTGCGCGAACAGCACGTACCCCAGTACGACGAACACGACGCCGAGCAGCCGATGAACACGACGCCGGTGGGCGACGTCGATCGACTGGATGATCGTCCCATAGAGGAAGACGGCTGGAATCGTCCCAATACCGAGGGCACCGAGAGCGATTCCACCGGTGGTCGGAGAGCCGCTCGCGAAGGCGAACAGATACGCGGGATACAGCATCGGGCAGGGAAGAAACGCGTGGACGGCCCCGAGTCCAACAATACTCGGGCTGTTCACGTGTCGGTGAACTCTCGTTGCGAGCCACGACGTAACGCGCTGGACGCCGGGTATTCGAATGTCGCCTCCGCTTCCGCCGATGACGTACCGAACGCCGGTCGCCACAATGAACCCTCCGACCGCGAGACCGACAACACCTCGCAGGAGGTCGGCAATCGGTGTCAGTTGATCAGCGGTAACGAACACGACGCTTCCGAGCGCGCCGAAGAGGGCACCGAGAACTGCGTACGTCGTCGCTCGGCCGACGTTGAACAGGAAGTGTTGGCGAACCTCGTAGGTCGTGAGATGACCGGCACGCCCGTCGTTGGCTGTTACCGTCCCACCGTCTGGCTGCGGCGTCATCTGCTTTGAGTACATCGTCACTAGCGGGCCACACATCCCGATACAGTGTGCGCCGCCCAGCACGCCGATAAGAACGAAGAGTACGACGTCAATCCGGAGGAGTGACTCGATCATAGCCGTTCTCAGTTACGTACGGGTTTGTGTCGTCTGGTGTATCTCTCGAACGAGCCCAGACAGATACTGCGGACGTGTTACTAAAACGTCGCGCTCGGCTGGAAACGTTCGCAAGTATCTAGGGTGTAGTTTGGCGCAACAATTCTTCACAGTGGGTGCCAATACGCCGACGATGACGGACGAAATAGACATCCCAACCGAGCCGCGGGCTGCGGTCGACGCACTGGCGACCCATCTGACCGCGACCGCAGATCGCCCGGTACCGCCAGCGACGAACCGATGGCTTGGAGAGGCTGAAGCCGTTGCCCGCGATGCTACTAGTGACGATCTTGACACGCAAACCAGACAGAAACGGGTTCGGCAAGTTGCTACACTGCTTGAGTCAGCTGACGAAACGGGCGATGTGGTCGCCGACCGCCACATCGAAGCAGCGATCGAGTGCTGTCGAGTCGTTCTCGCTAACGAGTGACGATGATACTGTTCCTACGAAACACACCTCCGCTACATGTTAAATTCTACTAACTGGAGAAACCGTATTAAACCACATATAGTTATTCTCTTTCGTTAAAGAAACTTATATAGGTTACAAAACCACGTTTTAGCACATCACACTTATATTCGTAGTCTCTGAAGAATAGTTTGATGAGTTCAAGACAAGACGATCTTAAAGAGACAAACACCGAGGCCCGCTTCGAGTTCAAAAAGGAGGAGAAGTCCGCGTTCAAAAGCGAGAAGGGTCTCACCGAAGAGACGGTCCGCGTCATCTCGGAGGACAAAGACGAACCGGAGTGGATGCTGGAGCGCCGCCTCCGCGCTCTCAAGCAGTTCCAGGAGATGCCGATGCCGACCGACTGGCCCGGCCAGCCGGACCTGAGCGAAGTCGACATCGACGAGATTATCCCGTACATCCGGCCGGACGTCGACGTCCGCGCGGGCGTCGACGACTGGACGGAACTCCCGGACGAGATCAAAGACACCTTCGACAAGCTGGGCATCCCGGAGGCCGAGAAGAACGCGCTCTCGGGCGTCGGCGCGCAGTACGAGTCCGAGGTCGTCTACCAGAACATGCAGGAGCGGTGGGAGGAGAAAGGCGTCATCTTCTGTAACATGGACGAGGCCGTCCAGGAGCACGAGGACATCGTCCGCGAGCACTTCATGACGAAGTGCGTCCCCCCGAGCGACAACAAGTTCGCGGCGCTGCACGGCGCTATCTGGTCCGGCGGCTCGTTCGTCTACGTCCCCGAAAACACCACCGTCGACATGCCGGTACAGGCGTACTTCCGGATGAACTCCGAGGGGATGGGTCAGTTCGAGCACACGCTCATCATCGCGGAGGAGGGTGCCGAGGTCCACTACATCGAGGGTTGTTCCGCGCCGAAGTACTCGAAGTTCAACCTCCACTGCGGTGGCGTTGAAGTGTTTGTCGACGAGGACGCCCACGTCCAGTACTCGACCGTCCAGAACTGGTCGAAGAACACGTACAACCTGAACACGAAGCGCGCCATCGCCGAGAAGGGCGGCCGAATGGAGTGGATCTCCGGGTCGATGGGGTCGAAGGCGACGATGCTGTACCCGTCGACGATCCTGAAGGGCCGCGGCGCCTCCGACAACCACATTACCATCGCCTTCGCGGGCGAGGGCCAGGACATCGACACGGGTGCGAAGGTGTACCACAACGCGCCGGACACCAAGTCCACCGTCGAGTCGAAGTCGATCGCGAAGGACGGCGGCCGCACCAACTACCGCGGCCTCGTTCACATCGCGGACGGCGCCGAGAACTCTTCGACCGCCGTGGAGTGCGACGCGCTGATGTTCGACAACGAGTCGACGTCGGACACGATGCCGTACATGGAGATCAACGAGTCGAAGGTCGACGTCGCCCACGAGGCGACCGTCGGGAAGATCGGCGACGAGGACATCTTCTACCTCCAGTCGCGCGGTCTCGACGACGACGACGCGAAACAGATGATCGTCTCGGGGTTCATCGAGCCGATCACGGAGGAGCTGCCGATCGAGTACGCCGTCGAGCTGAACCGGCTCGTCGAGCTGGAGATGGAGGGTTCGCTCGGGTGATTTGATGCCAGAGTGTACACATTGCGGGGGCCACGTCTCGCAACGATTCGTGACCGTGTTCGGGTTAGACGGCGGTGACGTCGTTGCCTGCCCATCGTGTTCCGGTCGGGCACACATCGCAGAGACGATCGTGGATCGATACTAGTCTCAGATCATGGAATACTGTTTTGCGTGTGAGACCGACTACGGGTACCTCGGAACGGCCCCGCACGAAGGGTCCTGTCCGGCCTGTGGCTCGACTGCTGTCACTCCCGCAGGCGATCTCAGCGTCGTCGACACGACAACATGGGAGAGTGCGAACGGGCTCTCAACGGTCCACGTGACAGCGACTGACAACTTATCACGCCAGTTTGAATTTGTTATTGCGGCGCGGCGGGGGCAAGGGAAACTCGTCTGTCTCGCGATCGATGAGGTAACCGTGCCTACTGAGACAATGTGGTCAGTTCCATCTGCTGTTGCTACGAGAGTTACCGCGCATGGTATCAGGATCAGCGACCCAGCGACGGCTCAGAGCTCACGATGAACAGTACTGGCCAGACACACAGTAGAACGCGTCTGTCCTGTCCCAGTCACGAGAGGTGATGCCACGTGATGAACGAGCGCACTAACGAAGAGCGGCTGAACACAGTTTCCCGCAGAAACGGTACTGATGAGCCCTCATCGAGCGAAACTGGCGACGGACAGTCTGTTAGCAACTCCGTTTCGGAGGAGAATGGGGACGAAAGACACAGTCAGACCACGTGTCCGGAGTGTCACGGACGACTTCGTCGAGCCGATGATGAGGTTGATACGGTCTGTGACGACTGTGGACTCGTCGTTTCAGACGCGAGGCTTGATACGAACATCAAACTGTACACGCCGAACGGCATCGGCAATCAGGACTCTCGCGTCGGACCAGCAAGCACGAACCTCTTACACGATAAGGGGTTGTCCACAGTGGTCGGATGGCAAAACACCGACGCAAACGGGAACTCGCTGTCGGGAGAACGGCGACAACAGATGCGTCGCCTCCGACGGTGGGACGAGCGCTTCCGACGACGTTCGTCGGCAGATAGGAATCTTATGCATGCGCTCGGTGAGATCGATCGCATGGCTTCCGCGCTCGGCGTGCCCGACAGCATTCGAGAGACGGGAGGCGTCATCTACCGCCGCGCACTCGACAACGGACTCCTTCCGGGTCGAGCCGTCGAAAGCGTCGCCACTGCGGCGTTATACGCGGCAAGTCGTATAGACGGTGTCCCGCGCTCTATCGGCGAGGTCTCGGCAGTGAGCCGCGTCGAACAAATCCGCGTTGAGCGGGCATACCGGCAGATCTCACGTGAACTCGGGTTAGAAATTGCCCCAACAGATCCCCGCTCGTTCATCGGGCGGATCGCATCGGACGTGGGGTGTACGGACACGACAGAGCAAGAGGCACGACGTCTCGCCGGAATAGCGGTTGAAAACGGCGTTCACAGCGGGAAACATCCGGTAGGCATCGCCGCTGGGTCATTATACGCGGCAGCTAAGCGATGTGATGAGTCTCTCCGACAGGCAGATGTCGCTCATGCTACAGACGTGAGCGAGATGACGATACGGAACCGGTATCCTGAGATTTTGGCCGCAGCAGATACGGAAGATGAATAGGCACAGTAAGTAGTTGACTTGCGCTTGAGCAGGTTCGAATTGGACAGTATCGGTCAAGGATTGTTTTTGCTCTGTTGGCTCGAATCACCGTGAGTCGGTAAAAATATCATAAAAAGCACAAAAGTCATTTTCGCCGTCGGCAGCTGAGATCAGCCTTCTACCGCATCTGCTGTCTTACTTCTCTTCCAAATGTGTGTTTCAGAAGCCCTCGACAGCGATACAGAGCCGATTTTATTTTCATCTAGACTCCCCATCAAGAATTCGTCCAGCTTGTGGCTTGACCGCTGTCACCCCAACACGTGACATCAACGTCGTCGACAAAACAACATGGGAGAGCGTGAGCGGGCTCTCGGCGATCCAGATAACGGCGGCTGACGCCCGAGCGCGTCGCTTCGAGTTCGTGATTCGCGTCGTGGGCGAGGAGAACTCGTCTGTCTCGCAATTGACAGGGTGGAGGTGTCCACTAATACCGTATGATCAGTTCCGTCTACCGCTACAGTCACCGCACACGGGTTCAGAATTAGCGAGGTTCATAAGGAATCCACTGGCACAGAGAGTCCTGCTGTCTACTGGTCTTCTCATCCCGAATATATTCGATTCTTTTGTTTGATACCGGACTGTTCCGCCAAAGAAAATAACTTTTCTTCGGCTGAGTAGTCAATGTCGACCTCTAGATCAGGTTGACGCTATCGACGAAGTGGGGTATCTGTCAGAGGCAAAACGCGTGGCTCGAAGGGACGATCGAGTCACGCGGGTTTCCGCTCTGGGCCCGTTATTCTGTCACTAGTTCGATAATCGTGGTTGTCTCGTGAAGTGTACGAGCGGGTGTCTGTCGAGAGTTGCGCACACGTATATATCCGGTATGTGCCATGAGACACGGAGTGGTCCGCGAAACGAAACATATTGATCCACTATTTATGTATATTCACAGACGTATGAAATCAAACTCGTCAGTCACCCGGTTTGATCCGACGACTACTCGGTCAACACTCGACGAAGTATTCACTGCCGTCTCTGAATTTAAACACACAGATGCGAAAGAGCTCCGACGTCTCGACAAATATATTGACGCCGACACGATCAACCTGCTGTTTGGCGGTCCAGATAGTTCGACAACGCGTATTGAAGAGGGGACCCTTTCGTTTCGATATGACGATGTATTCGTGACTGTTACACATGACGGATGGATCAAGATCGTCGACGCAGACACGTTCCGCTCACGGCCAGCGTACCATGGGTTGTCAGCAGACGCACACGCACAACAGTCGACCGAAGCGGCTCTCAAAGTGGCAGCAGCGGCACTCGCCGAGGCTGAAGAATACGTCTGGACCGCCGCTAGCAACACTTCGGATCATAAACTCGGCGACCCGCTCTGGGCAGTGGTAGAGCAGCTCTGGGCCATTCAGACATCAATTAACGACCTGACAGCTCAGCCGTCTTCGACTGAACCGCTGGTAACACGGACAGATGATCAACTGTGACGAGATGACCGATGACGCACTGCTCAACCTCGGCATCGATCTCAACCGGGAAGAGACAGTAGGCGGCGCTATTGATCGGACACTGACTGCGATCCGTACCACACTGGAGGACACAGCGATTACCGTGTGGCGGAACCGCAACGGGCATGCTAGCAACCTTGAGAATGCCTACTTGCCGGCACAGCCGTCCCCACCTTTGTTCAGTTCCGAACGCAATACGGGCCGATCGGCTCAAACCCCTTCACCCGACGCAGCCTTAATCAAGCGATGTTTCACGGCTGATGCGCCGGTTCGAACCGGCGGGGTGGCCGGACCAATCGCACCGGATGATCACCGCTGGCTTCCGCGTCAGGAACTTTTCGTTCCGGTCGATTCCGAGCGTGTGCTATCGGTTGGCTGGAATCACCACGA